>NZ_JAPHPY010000013.1:0-120511 GCF_026241575.1 Vibrio sp. Sgm 5 | reverse complement strand
GCTTAAAACCAGAGAAGCCATCACTCAACATCACCAATGCTGAAAAGTCTGGGCTGATGGCGATGGCTTAAACCGATATCAGGTTAAGTATAACTACTCGCAAAGGAATCAAATCGATCAAAAAAGCCGCTGAATTCAGCGGCTTTTGACTAGGGCAAATGCGTGTTGATTACGCTAGCTTCAAATCAAATTGATTACGGTACGTAACCATGTCTTCGATAGTGAGTACTGGCATGTTGTGTAAACGACCAAACGCGACGATCTCTGGTGCTTTTGCCATAGTGCCATCTGGGTTTGTCACCTCACATAGCACGCCTGCAGGCTGCAAACTGGCCATTTGCATCAGATCGATAGTGCCTTCTGTGTGGCCACGACGAGTCATTACGCCACCAGGACGAGCACGTAGAGGGAATACATGACCAGGACGAGCTAAGTCATCTGGTTTTGCATTTGGGTTTGCTGCTGTTTTGATGGTTGTTACACGGTCAGCGGCAGAAACGCCAGTTGTTACGCCTTGCTTCGCTTCAATAGAAACCGTGAAAGCCGTTTGGTTTGCGCTGTTGTTGTTCACAACCATTGGTGGCAGTTCCAATTTGTCTGCTTGAGCGTCTGTCAGGCATAGGCACACAATGCCGCTGCATTCGCGGATCATCAGAGCCATTTGCTCATTAGTCAGGTGCTCTACGGAATAAATGATGTCGCCTTCGTTTTCACGATCTTCATCGTCAAGAAGAAGCACGCCACGGCCTTCTTTCAATGCGATAAGTGCGTTTTCAACGCGAGTAATTGGGTCGCCAAATTCGGCAAGTAGTGATGACTGATTCATGGTTAACTCCTAAATATCACCAGAATCAGGGCGGTATGAGGGATCGTCACATTTTATGTATGCACTGAGCCACCGACTGTAAGACGGCACAACCCGCGCAATAAAAAATGCGATCCAAAAAGAAGTGCACCAGTGTTCATCAACACAGAACGTTGAGGAAACCGCTGATGTTTTCTTATTCTCTTTCATCCGGACTATAACCGTCGGCTCTGGCATCTCACCAGATCTGCTGACCTCGACGAATCGAGCGCTCGCGGGCTCACTCAAAAGAGTATACCGCCGGTGGGGAATTTCGCCCCGCCCTGAGAACATTGAATCCAACCAATATGGTTAGAAGTAAAAACTCCGACACTCAAATGAGTGGTCGGAGTAGAGATAGTACTGCGAACGCCTTGGCTTGAAAAGTAGATTGCAACTACTTGATGGAAAAGTGCGCTATCTGCTGAAGTGATCAGTTTTGATAAAGTGATCAATCTGCGCAGGTACATAGGTGTTGTAGATAAGACTAGTGTGAGTCTGTTTCGTCTCTATATGATCTTGCATGCCTTCTAAACGTGTTTCATCTACGGTCACTGTGCCATCAGACATTGTGTTGTCTTTGTGCATGAGAATCGGCCTTGCGCCAATGCCCATTGTGCCTGCGATGCTGCCGAGTTTTTGTGGGAAAGTCCAAACATCTTCGTGCTTGTTAAGGCCGTGATACGGTGAGTTACCAAGCATCGCACCGAATCCCAAATCTTGAATGCGAGTGACGATAGATGCGCCTTTCAGTGGCGAGCCAATTGCGATAACGTGGGACACCAGACTTGTCGATGGCTTTCTGTTTGCGAGGTATCGTTTAATCATCAAACCACCTAGGCTATGACCCACCAACACATTTACAGTGAGTGGGTTGAGCGCCTTGTCGATCGAATCAAACAGCGATTCTTCGTTAATTGAAACCGTGTTGTAACTCAACACTTGGGTCTCGTAGCCCAGTTTTCTCAGCTTTTGGCTAAGAGGCTGCATGACCAGCCCATGCATATAAAGACCATGTAAGATGATGATTTTCATAATACCTCCTAGATTTATGATGTTGATTTTATCCTACTAAATTCTCCATGAGACTACTGTCAGCGAATTAGCAAATCTTGCACTTCTTTTTGTAACAAATGACGATCTAACGTGGTTGGTTGCAATAGCTCACCAATATTGACTTCGATACGAGACCAGAAGCGACTAGGGCGCTTCGTTAACGCGTGTCCATTTTTGTGGCTGAAGAAAGAACCCCATAAGCCTTTTAGCGCCATCGGAATCACAGGTACAGGTGTACGCTTTAAAATCTTCTCAACACCCGGTCGGAACTCGCCCAGTTCGCCATTTGAGGTCAAGCGACCTTCAGGGAAGATACAAACTACTTCATCGTTATTAAGCGCCTGTTCAATCTGTTCGAAAGCTCTTTTGTAAGTCTCTGCGCATTTGCGTGGCGAGCAGATTGGGATAACGCCGGCATGACGAAAAACATATTTAAGAACAGGCAGTTCACTGATTGACTTGTCCATCACAAATCGAACTGGGCGGGTTGATGTACCCATTAGAATCAAAGCGTCCACATAGCTCACATGGTTTACCACAATCAGGGCTGCGCCTTGTTCTGGGATATGCTGACGACCGGTTACCGAAACTCGGTACAGACAGTGGCTTAGCAAGTAGCTAATAAAGCGCTGAGTAAACTCAGGTACTTGACGGTAAACGTAGATAGCCACGATGAAGTTACCGACGGCCAAAATGGCAAATAACTCAACAATAGAGAACTCTAAAACACTTAATACCAAGATTGAAACAGCAGCGGAAGCGACCATAAACAGTGCGTTCATGATGTTGTTTGCTGCAATAGATTGAGCGCATTCGTCTTCTTCTGAGAGCGATTGGATAAACGCATAAAGGGGAACAATAAACACGCCTCCGCTCACACCAACTAAGAATAAGTCGATCATTACTCTAATATGCGAAGGCTGAGCAACAAAGCTTTGTACATCGTAATAGTGACTTGGGAAAGATTCGATTGCAGGTACTGCCCATAGTAGGTCGGCACTGAAAATCGTTAAGCCCAAAATACCAAATGGCAGAATACCCAGTTCAACTTGATTGAAAGACAGCTTTTCACATAACCATGAGCCTGTCGCGATACCAACTGAGAAAAGAGCCAACAACAGAGAAACCACAGTGCTGTCTGCAAATAGGTGTTCACGAGCAAAATTGGGGAATTGAGTCAGATAAGTCGCACCCATGAACCAGAACCAACTGATCGCTAGAATTGACATCCAAATACCGCGTTGTTTTTGTGCCAGTTTGAGTGTTTTCTTCAAACCAGTAATAGGTTCGAATTTTACTTTGTCATTTTTCTTACTTGGCAGAGAAGGGATGTTTGCGCTGCTTAAAAAGCCCAGTAGTGACAGCGTAATCACAATGCAAGAGGCGATAAGCATACCATTTGGAATCGCAAGCAACAGACCTGCGCTTAATGTACCAATCAGGATAGAAAGGAAAGTCCCCATCTCAACCCAAGCATTGCCTTTCACTAGCTCATCAGATTTTAGCGCTTGAGGAAGTAGAGCGTACTTCACAGGGCCGAAGTAAGCCGATTGAGTACCAATCATGAAGAGTAGAACCAGCATTAGAATGGCACTCTGCGTCATGATAGCCGTCGCTGCGCAACTCATGATCACTAATTCAATAAGTTTTAAGCGGCGGATTAACTTGGCTTTGTCCATGTTGTCGGCAATCGCACCAGCGTGGGCTGAAAACAGAAAGAAGGGAAGAATAAATAAGCCAGCCGCAAGGTTAACAAAGAGGTCGACCGACATCGGTAGTGAGTCAATTTGGCTGTAGGTTACCATCAACAAGAGAACATTCTTGTAGATATTGTCGTTCAGTGCACCAAGGCACTGAGTCACGAAATAGGGGAAGAATCGTTTAGTGAGAAACATGCTGGCTCCGTAATTGCAAAATCGCGTTGAGATGGGAGCACTTTAAAGGCTTGGCTTTGGGAAGCCAGTGTGAAGAAAAGAGTTACGTTATGAGAAACCAAAAGTAACACTTTGCGATACTTTTGGTTTCATGATTTTGTGATATCGCACTGGTTGGTGCTTTCATACGTTACGAGATGAGCTTAGTGTCGAAACCAGACGCTGAGCATTCTCAATGTGACAAACAGAATAAAACCAGAGAGTCCAATAAAGCCTAATGTCACCAAATAAAAGAACAGACGCACCAAGCGAGCTTTCATTCGTTTGAAAAAACCGAGGCTTGGCGTAAGTTCAGGAACATGTTGAAAGCTCGAGCTCATCACCCAAGCGGCAAGCGCCCACAATGCCGTTACGCCACTCGGAATAAGATAAGACTCCTTAACCATATCAGAAAGTTGCAAGAGCGTGGCAATGAACACCGCAAAACCACCAAAGGCAATGAGTATGAATAAAGGGAGAATAGGTCTTGCCTTGAACGATAGGCTTTTGAGTTTATCGAGCATCAGGAAGTCCCTATTTGCGTTCCCAAGGGTTAAACAACGGGAATGTCCAACGACGCATTGCAATCACCAGAGAGGTACCGTGCTTCTCGTTCATACCCAGTGAATCGTCGCTCTGACAGATCTGATAAAACTCATCAATGACCTTTTGTAGCTTTTGCTGCATCTTTTTGTTGGTTGGCAAGCTCATTAAGCCCGTTGCCATCACTAGCTTTTCATCTTCAGCAGAGAAATAGCTCTGGAAGAAAGCTTCTTGAACTTGTTGCTGGAAGAAACGCTGAATAGGGCCACCTGTGTGCCACTTGAAAGTCGGGGAGATACGCAGACGAATCTTGTTACCTGGCAGCAAGTCGATGATATTGAGACGGTCGAGTTGGGCGAGCTTTTGTATCAGCTCTAACTCATCAAAGGTGTATTGCTCGATGATTTGTTCGAAGTGATAACCATTGACCACACAAACCGCAACCAACAATAAGCCTTTATCTTCAACCAGCTGTTTTTCTTGTTCTAGCGTGAGCGATTCCAACCCTTTGTTGTGTGCTGCTGTCAGTTTAAATAGCTCTGCCATTTCTAACCCAATCAGCTGACAGATACGCTCCAAGCGGTCGAGGCTGATTTGGCTGCCTTCTGCCAATAAGCGTTTTACCGAGCCCTCGCTCAGTTCCAAGTGCTGCGCGACATCGACATAGTGCAAGCCAGATTGCTTAAGTTGGCGTTTGAGCTCTTTAATTAGGTCGTGACTTTCCGACATATTAACCTTCTACTTCTTGACGCAACTGCTCTAGGTAAGACTGCATAAACGCTTTACGCTTCAAACCTTCTTCATATGCTGCTTTGGTGTTCATCGTCTCGACAATTTTAAACAATTTGGTTTGGAAATGATCGATGGTGAATCGTTTATCTTCCAATTCTCGATGCTCTGCAAACATGTCCTGTTCGTTATATAAGGCAGCATCAAATAACGTGCTCACTTGAATACAGCGTGTCACACCAATTGCGCCAAGCGCGTCTAAGCGGTCTGCGTCTTGGACGATCTGAGCTTCCAAAGTATTAGGTGTAATGTTGGCGCTAAAGCTGTGAGATTCGATCGCGTGGGCGATAGCGTCATGGTATTGAGCAGGGTAGTCGATGCTTTCTAGAAACGAAATCGCTTTGGTCGCCGCAATCGTTGAGCTTTGTTTGCGGTTCGGGTGATCTTTTGGATAAGTGAAGCAATCATGCAGATACGCAGCAGGCAATACAACGGCTAAATCCGCGCCTTCTTTGTCTGCAAGCTGACGGGCGGTTTTGACTACGCGTTGTACGTGACTGAGGTCGTGAGCGGCATCAGTTTGCATCTCTTGCTGCATAAACTGTAGGAACTGAGGCTCAAATTGGCTGAGCTCTGCTAGGTTGAGTTGAGACATGGATTTCTTCTAAAAAATAAAGGCTTAGACAGAGTATGCCTAAGCCTTTATTAAATTGCCAAATGAGACGTTGTTATTGAGATGTTGCGAAGAAAGCCTGGTTGTTTTATAGGGTGCGAGTGAATCGGAACGTTTGTACTTTTTGTTCTGCTCCGTCGATGTAAGCGTAGCTATCGATGGTCCAAACGTTTGGACCTGCAAAACCTAGCTCGACACGCACATCACCCGTCGGAATACCTTGGTAAATGACGTCGTTAATGTTCATCGGGTAGAAGTTGTAGCGATGGTTTTTTGATTGTTGTTCACCAGCAAAAGCAACCGATACATCTTTTGCTTCATTAGTCAGCGTCAGTTGGTAGCCTGCTTGTGGATCGAACGTGAACGCGGCATTAAGGTCAACGCCTTGCGAATTGGTCACCTTAACATTTGCTTCTGTTGTTTTTGCTAGCGAGCCGTGTGCAGATAGACCTTCTAAACCTTTAAAGTCACGATTGTGGTTCTGGATATTTACGTTCCAATCACCCACAAAGTTATCGATCTCTTGCCACTGCTGCGGGGCATTGGTTGCTGCCGTGTTTTGGCCACCGTTAATACCACTAATCGCGTCATTGCGGCTGTCGTGGCGAATGTTGTCACGGTTATTGTGAATATCCGCGCCAGCACCTGCGACACCACCGGCTACACCACCCGCAACTGCGCCTTTCACGGCAAGCTCAGCATCCCCCGTCAAAGCGCCCATCGTCAGACCTAAAAGTGCACCACCTGCAGCGCCTTGTTTTGTTAATGCGTTTGGATCATCTTCTCCCGGAGTCACGCATCCTGCAAGTAGGGGAAGAGATAGCGCCGCGACCAATGTAGTTTTGTTGAAAATGTTCATGTATTTCACTCCGAGATGTTTGGTTCGAAGCTATTATTGAACGCTGTTTGATTAGGAATCCACTTATCTCGCTGATAACCGACAGTTATCACGCAAAAGTTTTGTTTACTATAAGGCTCAAGATTTTTCTGTTTGGCTCGATTTGAGGGAGGTAAAGAAAAGGGTCAACATTGCTGCTGACCCTAGGTTTTATTTTATTCTTTATTTTATAAGCACTAATTTTGACGTTGTTAGTGTTAAATCTGTGTTTGGGCGATTTATGGTTTTTTAGTATAAAGCTCAATCAACTCCCTAACTCTAGTGTTTGTTACGAAGGAGTGCAAATATTTATTACGCAAATTGTCTATATTCTGAAATTTAATTTGAATACAGTTCACAAAATTCCACATTCAAAAACACATTCAAACCATGAAGTGTCTCAAGTTTGAGCCCACCATAATTAGGATCTATCTTTCATGATCCAGATCAGTATTGATATCTCTTTAGAGGGATAGCATTCACGCGAAAATTGATAATTATAAATTGAGTCCGAGATATGCAGGATTTATATGAGCTAGAACGTAAGTTGGTGGAATACGGCGCAGATATGAAAGGCTTAAAGGTTGTACCTGCCATTGTTGATGAAGATGGCAAGGTTGTTTATTTAGGGAATACGCCTTCGTTGCTAAGGAATGTCATTAGTTGCCGTAGACACCTAACACAGCGCGTGAAGAAATAAAAAAAGGGTCTGATTCAATCAGACCCTTTTTTTGTTTAAAAGCTCAGTGATTAGCGTTTGTAAGTCACTTGCTCTTGCTCACCAAGGTGAATGTGTGTTGTCGCAGGCTGTGTTTCTGCAATCACTTTACCGTGACGAACAGAGTAACGAACTGGCACCTGACGACGTACTGCGTCAAAACCATTTTCTGCAGGAAGAATTAGTAAACTACCTGGCTTACCTGTTTCAATGCCGTGCTTGTCTTGAATGTTCAGTGTACGTGCTGAATTTGTGCTGATCAGATCCAGTGAGTTGTTGATTTGGTCGTAACCCATCACCTGACACACGTGCAGACCCATATGCAGCACTTGTAGCATGTTTGCAGTGCCTAGTGGGTACCAAGGATCGAAGACATCATCGTGACCAAAACAAACGTTGATGTTTGCATTCAGCATTTCTTTCACACGAGTCACACCACGACGTTTCGGGTAATCATCGAAGCGGCCTTGAAGGTGGATGTTCACCAATGGGTTTGCAACGAAGTTGATGCCAGACATGCGTAGCAGACGGAACAGGCGAGAGGCGTAAGCACCGTTGTAAGAGCCCATAGCCGTTGTATGGCTTGCGGTTACCTTGTGGCCCATGTTGAACTTGTGCGCTAGCGCAGCAAGCGTTTCAACAAAGCGTGATTGCTCGTCATCGATCTCATCACAGTGTACGTCGATCAAACGGTCGTATTTCTGTGCCAGTTCGAAAACGTAGTGTAGAGATTCAATACCGTACTCACGAGTGAATTCAAAGTGAGGAATCGCACCAATAACGTCAGCACCCAACTGAACCGCTTCTTCTAACAGTTCTTTGCCGTTCGGGTAAGACAAAATACCTTCTTGCGGAAACGCAACGATTTGAATGTCTACCCACTCTTTCATTTCTTCACGAACTTCTACCATCGCTTTTAGGGCAATTAGGGTAGGGTCAGAAACGTCAACGTGAGTACGAACGTGCTGTACGCCGTTTGCAATTTGCCACTTAAGCGTTTGCTTCGCGCGTGATTTCACATCTTCAATCGACAACATCTCTTTGCGCTCAGCCCAACGCTCAATGCCTTCGAAAAGCGTACCTGAAATGTTCCAGCTTGGCTCACCTGCTGTTTGCGTTGTGTCTAGGTGAATGTGAGGCTCACAGAATGGAGCGACAGCCATGCCGCCCTCTGCATCAAGCACTTCACCTGTGTAATTTAGCTCTACATTATTGTCTTCAATACGCTTGAATTGACCATCCTCAATCAAAATTTGCTGGAGACCTTCCTGTCCCTTTAGCGTTGCGTTCTTGATCAATAGTGTTGTCATGATGGTTCCTTACGCTGGCTGCTGTGCCAGTGTCTTTTTATTAAGAATAGGATTTAGAATCAGGTAGCTGATTGTGCCGCCTAGTACCGCATTCACAGGCACGATACCCGGAAGGAAGTGACCTGCTGCAACACCAATCGCCACAGCGATAATGCCAGCCCAGTTAACCGTTTGGAACTCTGCTGCTGCGAAATTTGTGTAACGTTTACGGTTCATGAAGAAATCCGCAATGATTACGCCACCAATTGGTGGAATTGCAACCGATAGGAAGGTTAACCAGCCTACAAAGTTATTGTACAACCATAGTGCACACAATGTACCTACTAAACCGTTCGCCATTGAGATGTATTTACTTGGCAAACCAGTGATGTTGGAGAAGCCCAGGCCTGAGGCGTAAAGCGCGTTGTCGTTAGTTGTCCAGATGTTCAGGCCAAGTACGATGATGGCTGGGATAAGAAGGCCTTGTGCAATCATTACTTCCGAAATGTCTGATTGACCCGTTACCGCTGCACCAGCTGCGCCAAAGATGAACATCAGTGAGTTACCGATAAAGAACGCCACCATGGTGACCATCACTGCGCCTTTTGGCTTTTTGCCGAATCGAACGAAGTCTGCGGTTAACGTACCCGCACTGACAAATGAGCCTACGACCATAGCAAGAGCGACAGAGAAATCGATTGGCTGCGAAGGTTGTACTTTTTGAAGTTCTGCTACGCCACCAACGCTATTTACTGCTTCCACTACCGAGTAACCGCCTAGTAGGGCAATTGCTGGTACTGCAATCGCCGATAACACCATAAGTGCAGAGATACCAAAGTAAACCGTTGCGGTCATGAGTAGACCAGAAATGATGATAAGCGTGTTTGTATCGATGCCTGTTGCCTTGTTCACTGGAATCGCAAACATCGCTACGCCAACACCAAACCAACCAACTTGTGTACCGCCAAGAAGTGCGGAAGGAAGCCAAGAGCCTTTAGAGCCAAAAGAGAAACGAGCAAGGAGGTGAGTAGAGAGACCAGTAGAAGCGCCGATGTAACCGAGGAAGGAAGTGTAAATACCGAGGATGAGGTTACCGATGAGAACAGCGAGGAAGAAATCGTCAAAAGAAAGGCCAGTACCGAGCGAACCGCCCGTCCACATACTTGCGGAGAAGAAAGTGAGTCCCAACATAACCATGGTTAATGAAGCAACGCCCTTTCTGGCACTGTTAGGAACTGGTCCTAGACTGTAGTTATTGTCTGCAGCCATTTTTACCTCCGCAAAGAAAATTAAAACTAATTATCGATCCCAATTTCTGGGCAAACGGCGCGTATTATCGTGATGTAAATCTCATAGTCAATGAGTTTTTTGTCATTTAAACGTTTACTTTACGCTTTAATGATTTTAATTCCTTTATAAACATGAGGTTATAATTTATTTATGGAATGAAAAAATTCCAGTTTCTACAATCTACGGTGGGTAAATATGTAATGAAATCGGTATCATTTGGTTTGTGGTGGTATTTAAGTTGATTTTGTATGTTTGCTTATGAATGTATGAAATGTTGGTTTTTTGGCATCAAAAGCAACCGTTTTCTTTTAGTGGGTGTTCTACTTTGTCCATAAATCAAACTTAAATTATGGAAGCTGAATGTAATTATGATGCCTTAGCGTTCAAATGTTGCTGAGTTGATTGTTTTAAGTGGTTTTTGTTTGTATTTTCCTTCATGTAATCGGTTGTATTTTTTTGTTGGTTACGCGTTGGTCAATAGTGGAATGGTGAAATAGCGATTTTCTGATACAAAAGAAGATAGAAAGTAATGGAAACGAACTGGGTTGATGAGCATTTATGCCCGCCTAGAAAGTATTTTCTATGAGAGATAGTTGAGTTCTGAAAGGCTGGAGCGGAAGTGAAGGTGAATGTACAAAGTACAGATAAAAAAATAGCCAACCGCAAAGAGTGCGATTGGCTTATATACTTGTGAACAAGTTGAGTTCACTAACAACGTCAGTTGGCTAGGTGACCCTCGGCTTAAGAAGGGTCATCCATACTAATGCAGTTAGTGTGCCAACTTTATAACCGCCTAAAAATCGCGGTTTCTGTGACATAGGTTGCCTAAAATCCCTCACTTATTGCAAAATGCAATTTCGTTTTGCAATTTGTAATTATAATGCTAATGATGAATTAATTAACTAGAGCAATCGTTTTTACAACATTACTAGGCTTGCTGTTCCTAAAAAAGCGAAGAAGCCGACTACATCTGTCACGGTAGTCAAAATGACGGAACCAGCTAAAGCAGGATCAAGTTTCAATTTATCAAGTACGATAGGGATCAAAACACCAAATAGGGCTGCTGTTATGATATTTACGATGATAGCTAATGCGATGGTGCCGCCCAGTACGGTTGATTGAAACCATAAACCCGCCAGCCCACCGATGATCAGCGCCCAAAGTAAGCCGTTCAAAGAACCAATACCAAGCTCGTTTTTCAAGAGTGCAAAACGGTTACCCGGAGTGATCTGGTTTAACGCCATAGCGCGAATCATAAGAGTAAGTGTCTGACTGCCCGCGATACCACCCATAGAGGCAACGATTGGCATGAGAACGGCGAGAGCAACCACTTGTGAAATAACGTCTTCAAACAACCCGATAGTGACAGAGGCTAAAATAGCGGTTAGCAAGTTGATGCCCAGCCAAACCCCACGCTTTTGAGAGCTTTTTAATACCGGAGCAAATAAGTCATCGCCTTCATCCATACCCGTACCAGCCATTAAACGCGCTTCGTATATTTCACGCTGCGTGCTTAATGCAAATTGCCAATCCACTTCACCGATTAAGGTTTGGTCGGTATCCGTTACTGGCAACGCTGGCAGGGGGCTATGCTCCAACGCTTCTACGGCCTCAGACAATTCCATTTTACTGTCGAGTACTGTGACGGTTTCTATCGCTAAGGTTTTAAGGCGAACGTCTTCCTCACTACGCAAGATTTCATAGTAGTTCACCGCGCCACGAAACTGTTTCTTACGGTTGATGAGATACACCTGCTGCGGTGTGTCGTAACTGTAACGCTCCATTAGGCGTCGAGCTTTGCCAACCGTGATATTAAAAGGGAGAGTGATGATCTTACGCTCAGCCCAGCGGCCAAGTTCTTCGTCTTCGTATTCGTTGGCTTGATCGTAGAGGTCGAGTTCATCTTTCTCAATCAACTCTAACGCTTCATTGATAAACTCTTCAGGCAGAGAATCCGCCCATTCGATCAGAGATAAGTTATCTAGCTTGGCTAAGGTAAGCTTTAGCTCAACTTCAGAAAGTGCTTCGATGATCGAAAGACGTACTTCTGCACGCATTTCTGTTAGTACATCGATGTGCAACTCCATAGGTAATGCGCGCCACAATCTCACACGATCATCGATCGGAAAGGCTTCGAGAATCAGCGCAACCGCACCGGGTTCGAGGCCGCATTCGATAGAATCATTGAGAGCGGTGATTTGCTCCGCTTCTTCTGCTTGGACAATTTGTTCAATTAGAGTGGAAAGGTCTTGAAACTTACTCAACGAGCACCCCGACAGTCAGATTATTCTTATAGGCAGCGGATCAAGGTACTCGAAAGTAGCAGAAAAACAATAGCCTATTCGTCAATAATCTGTAGGTAAGGTGAGACCAGTTGGCGAATGTTTACTTTTGCGCCAATACGAGCGGCGAGCAAGTACATACCACCGATTTTTCTGTGCAGGAATAGTGCATCCGCTGGTGGGGTGTGCCAGTACTCTTGCTCCATGCTTAGAATGGTGCCGGCTTCTCGGAGTTTCTGAGCTAGGCCACTGGCTTTGAAGTCGTAAGGTTCATCAACCAACATGGGTTCACACGCCATTTTAACTAAGTCGAGAATTGCTTGGCGCTGTGCTGGCAGGATGGTTTGGCTGAAGAAGCCAATCTGTTCAAGCGCGTCATTCAAGCCTTGTTCGTCATTATTCACGACAGATGCAAAGGCTTGGCGGTAGCCAGTACTGAACCGTTCGCTGTATTCGCGAGTCGCCCCAAAGTCTAGCAAGCCGATTTGACGAGTGTTTTCGATATATAAGTAGTTAGCAAAGTTTGGGTCGGTTTGTACCATCTTGAATTCGAACAGTTCTCTGAACAGTAATTCGAGTAGGCTATGCATGACAAAATCTCGCGTGCTCTGATCATAATGTTCAATTTGCTCAATCGGGCTACCATCAATGAATTCCATCGCGAGAACGGAATCGGAGCAACTTTCAGTATGGATCTTTGGCACAACAAAATGAGGGTGCTCTTTCAAAGCGTCATGATAACGAATGGCAAATTGCGCTTCTCGTGCGTAATCGGCTTCATCATGCAGTTGCTTTTTCGCTTCTTCGAGCAGTCCTTTGTAGTCGACGGACTCCGGAATCAACCCAACGACTTTGAGTAGTGTGCCGACATTATCGACGTCGCTATCGATACTTTTTCTTATGCCCGGATATTGCACTTTGACGGCTAGATTATCACCTGCATCGCTATAAGCCTGATGCACTTGTCCTATTGAGGCGCTGGCAATAGGCTTAAAGTTAAAGGAGAGGAACTCGGCTTTCCAGTTAGCACCAAGCGAACCTTCCATGACGCCGTTCAGTTGCTTTGCTGGCATTGGGTCTGCGTTGGAGCGAAGACGGGAGAGAATATCGGCGAGTTCAGGTTCTAAAACATCACCAGCATCCATTGACAGCATTTGACCGAGCTTCATTGCAGCACCACGTAAGTGCGCTAGTTGGTCGGTTAAGCGCGCGATGTTCTGCGGCGTCAGCAATAGGTCTTTCGCTTTTGGTTTGTTGCCTTTGGCGATCTGCTTCGTGCCTTCTGCAATCACATTGCCTGCGACACGGGTAGCAAGTGAAGCGAACTTGCTGAATCTTGAGATGCGATGGGTGGGTAGGCTTCTTTCCTTTGCCGACATGAATCTTCTCCGTTGTTTACTAACCAATTGTTATACGGGAAAAGTACGTGCTTGGATACAAATGAAAAGAAAACCGCCAGCGGAACTGGCGGTTTGTGAGTTTAGATAGAGTAGAAGAAGTACAGTTGAGACTTCATTCGGATGATGATCCCGCGGATCACATCTAAGAAGGCCATGAAGCCTATCGGTTTTTCACCGCTGACCCATGCGAGGCCAACAGAGCCCACAGGGATGTCGTAGCCTTCTGACTCATCAATCTTAAGACGAACAAAGTGGTGTTTGTTCTGCAAGTTTTTACCAGTTGTCACGCGAACAGAGTCATCGAAACCCATTAAGTTACCTTGTGATTCACCTGTTGCCTCAACAATACCTTCAACGGTTGCTGAGAAGATCTTACCTGGATAAACCGAAGAGGAGAATTCCGCAGGTTGACCCGGTTTGACGTTACGAATCGCTTGGTGATTTACTCGCATCAGTACGTACTTCTCGTTGGTGTACATATTGATACGTGGCATCGCCGATACACGCTGACCCTCACGGAGGATAAAGTTTGTCACAAAGCCATCGCTTGGTGCGTGCACTTTGGTGCTGTTTAAGTCCCATTGTGCTTTTGCAATTTGCTCATTGGCTTGGCGTAATTCTGCTTGCTTAGTCTCAACCGCTAACTCCGCTTTATGAATCGCCAACTTTGCACGTGAGATATCGACTTGTTTCTTCTTTATTTGAGATTCAAGCGTCAACACGTTATGGCGAGCCATATCGACAGTGCTCGATTGTTTATCAATGTCGCTTTCCGTGATGGTGTTTTGCACCACTCGGTTTTGCTCAACATAACGATCGAGCATCTTTTTCTGCAATTTGTGGTCAACTTTCGCTGCTTCCAACTGACTCTTTGATGTTTCTAAATCTTGAACAAGCGCTTCATGGTTCGCTTCTTCTATGGCGATGTCACCTTTCGCTGTTGCCAGAGCCACTTTGGCAGAGTCCGCCGATACACGTGCTTGATTCAGTGCGATTTCATATTGCGTTGGGTCGAGTTCGTAAATGAGCTGACCTTTCTCAACTTGTTGATTTGGCTTGATGTATATGTGGTCAACTTTGCCCTTCACGTTAGTTGAATCTGGGCGCAATTGAACATGAGGAGATTGCACCACTGAACCGCCGGACAAATCCATCGGAGTGAAGTTAATCAAGCCCACCCATACGAACATCAGCCAACCCAAACCGCCAAGGTAAGCGAACGATTTGGTCGCTTTGTTCCAAGGCATACCGACTAAACGGAGCAGATAGATGAAGAGTGCCCATACCGCTAAACCTTCTAACATTATGCCTCCTCTTGTGGCTGTGTTTCTGTTTGCGGTTTACTTTTCCATGTATCACGCAGATTGATGATGGCTTTTTCCATATCAACGAATGCAAAGATCACGGCTAGCACCCATACCCAGTGCCAGACAAATCCTATCCAGGTGAGGGCAGTGATAAGCCCTATCTGATGATGGTCCTTGCTGTGCGCCTTATTAATAGGCAACTCATGGATTTTCCAAAAGCCGTAACACGCGCCTGCAACACTCGCGATTAAAACGACGGCAGCGACAACATGTAACGCAGTATCTGCGCCTGTTCCGACAAATGGGACACTCAGTAAACTCATTAAACACTCCTCTATCAAACTGTTGGCTTATTTTGAGCAGGAATTGAAATGGATGAGTCTTTGTGACACATTCAATCACTACAAGATGAATTTTGATGTGATTGGTTATGAAAACGGTTCGATTCATTCGCGCGATGGGCATTTTAAACATGCATAACCTTGCGTTATCTAAATACAATTTGACGTCTGATGAGCTTGGGATTCCGTCTTCAGTCTTCCATAACCCTATGACCTTGATTCCGTTGAAAGCGGTCAGTGAATGGTATCAACGGATTGAAAGGATGAGTGGTGATCCAGACGTAATATTGAATGTCAGCCGAGATATCGATTTGCAAAAACTTGGACCTGTTGGGCGTTGGTTGTTTTCTGGTAATGATCTAGCCAGCACGATTCGACGTGTGAACTATGGCGTGAGTAACCTTCAGTCTGGGGCGTTCTTTGCTGGAGCACAATCGGGCAAGATCATTAAGTGGACGTACGACAATCCCTTTATTGATACCAACATAAAGGTTCACGATAGTATTCGTAGCGCCATTTTTATCATTAAAATTCTTCGAGAATTTCTAGGTAAAGATTATAAACCGCTTCGCGTATTGGTTTCTGGTTCAAGGAAGAATCATGATTTGTATAAAGATTATTTCGGGTGCGATATCGATTGGAGCCAACCCAAGACAGAAATATGGATTAACGGTGATGACCGTCTTGCTTCTCGGCAGGTAACTCATCGTGAAGACAACCGTTTAGCGATGAGCTTTTCCGACTTGGATGACTTGCTCAATATGCCCGATCCAGAAGATGAACTGAAAGTGATATATGAAGTGGTGCACTACAGCAGTCATTACGGGTTACCAACGTTAGAGCGAGTGTCTTCTCTACTTGGTTTATCTGATCAGCAGTTTCAACGCCGTTTGCACAAATTAGGGCTCAACTTCTCGACGGTATCAGGCTATGTATTGAGTAATGTTGCGGCAGGGTTATTGAGCAAACGCGTAAGTATTGATGATATTTCTGTACGCCTTGGTTATACCAATGTGGCGAGTTTCAATCGCATGTTCAAAAAACATCGTGGTTTGACGCCAAAGCAGTACGCGGCGCGCCTAGAAAAATAGCGTGACAAATCATGTATTAACAAAAAGCCCTCTAGGTTGAGGGCTTTGGTTCTTCTATGTTGTTAAGCGCTTATTCTTCGGGACGCCAGCTCAGTGCGCTCGCAACGGCACCAATAGCCACCACGTCTTTTTGTTGATCGCTAAGCTCGGGAAGCATTTGCACTGCGATTGTACCGTTGGTTTGTACCGCAGCAATTTCTTGTGTGCCTTGCTTGAAGCTGTAACCCAATGGAATATCTACCGCCATCATTGAATCAGGGCTTGTGTGCACGGTTTCTACGTTGAAATGCGTGTTGCCAACGCGAACCCTGCCAGTCTCTTTCTTTTCTAGACTGATATCGATCAGTGCCGATTTTGGCTTCATTGCAAACTCACCGACTTTGACACCGTCTTGGGTGATTTGGCACGTGTAAGGGTCCTTTCCACCAAAATCAACACCCATGTAGTTCACTGACATACCGCCACCTGTGCAGCTCAGTAACCAGGTTTCGCCGCTGTCTACGCGAGTCACTTCTGCACCCATTGCGCCTTCTTTGAACGAGATGCGATTGAACCAGCTTGAGTTCGAAGCACTGCGCGAGTATTTGCCTTTGTACTTACCGGCAAAATCAAATCGACCATCGGCTCCGAATCCCCAAAAATCGCCGTCGGTTTTTACTAACATTTCTGGTTGCACTTTTACTGCATCAGTACGATCCATGACGGCAAGGCCACCACAGCCAACAAGGAATAGGGGAGCAAGTAGAGTAAGTTTCTTCATGTTTTTCATTGTTTATAGCTTCGTTACGTCTAAAGTTTGGTCGGTGAATTTGATATTTTGGATGTCGTACAACTCATCAGAGCCTGTGCTAGGACACTCAACAGTTACATTCTTCGCTTTGATAACGATACATTCCGCCAGTTTGTGTGGCACGATGTAGGTGTTGATGCCTCCTTCACCGTAAATACTGTTATCTTTGTTGTTGCCTTCGAAGGTGTTGTCTTGATCGTTACCGATGACATTGATTGCTTGGTCGCCAACGATCTTTACCTTTGTGAGCCACTGAGATTTGTAGGTGTATGCTTCTACCAAATCGTCTTTGTTTGGTGCCATACGGAAGGTAGGCACTGTGCCTGGATTCGTCTTCTCCGTGTAGAGTTTGACGCCAGCAGAGTCGATGTTCGCGGTGTATTGCAAATATCCGTGGAATAAGCCGCTAATCCAATCAACCGCTTGCGGGTCTTGGCTTTGCATTTCCTCACGCGTTAAAGCTTGGTAGCCGTCTAGGCCTTGCCCGTTTGCTTTTGCTACACCCATGTAAGCTTCAAAAGCAGCAGCAAAATATTCATGAGAGTAAGAAGGGCCGGTTTTCTTAACACGCTCCGGGTCGAAGTCGTCCGACTCCCAATCTTCCCAGTCTCTTTGTGTAGGACGCCACACGGTGGGCTTGCCAGCTTGCATATCGGAATAGATACTCAGTGCATGTGCTTGAATGCCGTTTTGCAGTGACGAAGTCGACGCGTTAGGCGCAATGCCTTGCGCTTGAACCAAATGTAGAATCTCTTCAAAAGCAGCGTCTCGGTCAGCATGCTCACCCAGATTAGCGCAGTAATCGGCAAAGTTGCTCATGTAATGGCAATCGCCTTCAACGGTCAATTCGCGATACATTAAAGATTGACTGTTCATCAACCAGTTTGGTGTGTCTGCGCTGTTCATTAAGGTTGTTGCAATCGAATCGACAAGTGAATCTAAGTCCTCTTCGCTAAGTGCCATCATGTCTTCCACAAACTTTTCTAAAGAACTGGTATCAAAAGTGTGCGTTAGACCTGAATCAGCAATTGCGTGGTTCAACTTGCCTTGACGAATAAGCTCACTGACGAAAATTTTTGTCAGCATCTCATCATTTTTATCGTCGTTTTTAGTCAACATCAATGTCGCGTCACGTGCTGCTAGTGTCTTAGCGATGCGAGATTTGTCGGTACCGTATTTAGAATTCGGTTGGGTTGTGAGTAGGTGCTGGATAATTTTTGCGGCACGAAAGATTTTTTCATTGTTCACACCATCGTCAACCGCAACAATATGAAATGCATCATCATTGTTGGCTTCAGAAAGCGAGATTTTTACATAGTGGGTGAAGCCAGCATCAGCAGCTACCTTCAACTCAGTAGGAAACGCTGTAGAAACGACATTAGGGATGATAACGGTGCTCAATACTGGGGCTGGTGGCGTAGTCGTTTTCGATGTTTTCGAGCTGGAGTCACTACCACCGCAAGCCGTAAGGCTTACCGCGCACAATATTGCCAAAGGGGATAATTGAGCGAATTTCATTTTTTGTATTACTCACTGACTGAAGGTTCGCCCGAGAATCTATGAGTAACAGGATTTTCTGTCTATATGGGCAAATGAAGTCATAACTGTTAGGAATGAATTCTTGTAAGGTTTTTAATTCGACTAATCTAAAACAGTAATGGATTTATGTGTTGAGTTTGTATTAAGTTCTAGCTTAAAAAACTTTTTAATTCTAATTGTGTGGTTGGTAATTCCATTTCTGGTTTTATTAGCTGTGCGTGTTTTTATAAATGTATGGTTTGTAAGTGTTTGTAAGGCATTTCTTGTAGGAAAAAGTGTCAATAGAGTGGGTTGCACCCTACAAATCGGACGATATACTTCTTCTGTTTTATAGATGGAGTGAATAAATCATGGTTAGCAATAAAATCTTGCTCGTAGAGGATGACTCTGAGATCGCTCGACTAACCAAGATGTATCTAGAAGCAGAAGGCTATCTTGTCACTATTGTTGATGATGGCTTGAATGCGTTAGACAGCATCAAAGCGTTTAAACCTGATTTAGTCTTACTCGATCTTATGCTTCCCGGTAAAGACGGCGCGATGATTTGCCAAGAAGCGCGCGGTTTTTATCAGGGTGTTATTATTGTGTTGACGGCAACTGATGATGAAATGAGTGAAGTTAGCCTGCTCAAATTCGGTGCTGACGATTACTTAACCAAGCCGATTAAAGGCAATATCCTTCTCGCTCGCATTGAAGCTGCTCTGCGTCGGTATCGTCGTCAAGTGGACATGGTTGAAACCGTGGAATTAAGCCGTTACGGAATTGACTTGTGTACTCGCCGTTCTAAAGCTTTCTATTTGGAACAAGATATAGACTTAACTGACTCTGAGTTTGAAATACTCGAACTGTTAATGCTTAACGTTGATAAACCTGTCTCGCGGGAATCTTGTTGTCGATTAGCAAGAGGCATCGAGTATTGCATTACTGATCGTTCGATTGATATGCGAATCTCTTCCTTAAGAAAGAAGTTTTCCAAAGCCCATATTCATACTGCTACCATTAAAACTGTCCGTAACCGAGGTTACATGCTGACGGGTAAATAACGATGTTCTCGACGTTTACTCGTTTATACGTAGGTATCATTTCTGGGTTAGCTCTGACGATCACTTTGTTTATTTTTATGGGCGAAGAGTTCATGCGTAAAACGGAAGTGGGGATATTCCTTGAAGACGGCGCTTACTTTGTTGATCAGTACATAGAGCAACGTGGGACAGAAGACTCGCTTTACAAAAACCTCACCGAAAAAGGAAAACAAGATTTCTTTATCTTCGACCTGACTTTGCTTCATGATTGGGATGGCTCAGCACCGTGCCACCATTGCGAATTGTTGTATCACTTACAAGGTATTCCCGTTTATTTGGTTGATGATACGTTGTACGCCGCCGTTTTTCCTCTGCCCAACACATCAGAAAGCTTAGTCTTTAAAGAGAAAGGTGATTTTTTCAGTCCCGATATAGATTGGGACGAGGATTCAGAGATCATCTTCGTCGTAACATTGATTATCGCCGTGATTCTTAGCTTAGGCGTGATGGTTTATATTCCGGTTCGAAAGTTGGAAAATCAGATTCGTCATTTAACTGCGACTCAACAACAGTTTGGTGCGGTAGAACTGAGTAAGCGCGTTGAGCTAAAGGATTTCTCCGCTCCAATACGCGAATTGGCTTGTGGTTTTAATACCATGGCGGAAGACATTGAAAGACAGGTTCGACAGAGTGTGATTTTCACTCAAGCTATTCCTCATGAAGTGCGTACACCATTAAGCCGTATTCAGCTCGCGACCGATTTAGCACGACGTTGTGAGGGGGCGCAGCAAGCTGAATTGCATGATGATATTGAACGGTATGTCGACGTAGTCAACCATCTCACCTCCGATATTGTGATGTTATCTCGATTGAATTCGAATAATCATTTGATGAACGAAACGTATGAGTTGGTGCACTTACCTCAATGGCTAAAACATCGACTGCACTATCATGATTTAGGGGCAGTGCTGTTGTTGGCTGAAGAAGCAAAAGAAGACCCTATGATTGGTTTGCAACCGACGCTAGGAAATTTGGTTATTGATAACTTGCTGCAAAACGCCAAGCGATATGGTGACGGTAATGTGACTGTGACGCTGAGACAGGTTGAGCATTTTTGGATAGTTGATATTGAAGATGATGGGCCTGGTATACCAGAAGAGAAAAGAGAGGAAATATTTTTGCCGTTTTCTCGATTGGATAAAAGCCGTAACGCTGATATCAAAGGATTCGGGTTGGGCCTCGCGATAACAACCAGCGCCGCGAGGCTGCTCCACTGGGATCTTTCTGTTGGAGAAAGTCACTTAGGTGGCGCGCGATTTACCGTGCTTATTCCGACCAGCGATTAGGGTAGGCTTGGCGGTAATCGGGCGATTGAATACCCTCATATAAATCGTTACACGGTTCAAGTGGGCCTACAACCGTTCGGTACGGTAATACGCCAGCCCAAACGGGAATATCCATGTCTTCTGAATCGTCGTTGACGCCAAAATTGCTTATTTTTACCGATGCTTCGGTCAGTGGAATACGCAGTAGCATGGTGGCTTTGAGTTCTTTCTCATTACTCAAACGAACTTCTTCCGTTCTCCCCGGAGCGATCTGTTCGATAAGGTGATTCAGTAACCTGTCTTTCTCTAGGTTATTCTCCACCATCTCAAATTGCCCAAAGACCACGGCACTACGATAATGCGCGCTATGGTGAAACGCACTTCGAGCCAATACCCAACCATCAAACAAAGTAAAGGTAAGGCACGTTTGCACTCCTTGTTTGAGTGAGCGTAACAATCGACTGTTGTTGGCACCATGGATATACACGTAATCATCGACACGCCATGCCAACATGGGGATGACTACAGGGCCAGACTCGTTTGTTATTGCAATATGAGCGATCAGGCTTTCATCTATGATGGCGTGCAGTTTGCTAACATCAGAGACGGCTTTATGTACGCCTTTCTTAATTTCCGTTCTATTAGTATTGGATAACATTTTCTCTCCTTATTTGCTCCTCAATCTTTGATTGCAATGTAGCGTTTAACTGGTAGCTTAAAGAGAGCCAGTTTTAACTAATGGATGGATCCAGTTTGTCTTTGATTGATATCGGTGACCTGCATTTAAAAGAAAGTGATGGAACGCGTCAGCAAGCGTTGTTTTTTGCTATCCGCGAGAAGATTGTTCAAGGATTGTGGGCGAAGAATGGCAAGCTACCCTCTACACGAAAACTATCACAAGAGCTTAATCTCAGCAGGAATACCGTGATTTCTGCCTACGAGCAGCTAGTGGCGGAAGGGTATTTGAATAGTCAAAAAGGTTCAGGCTTTTATGTCGCCGTAGAATTGCCTGAGCAATACCTACCTGAACTGCGTCTAAAGAAGATGGATTCATCACCGAAAACCAACTTTGATATTAACCGTGCATTTGCTCCGGGGGTGCCTGATTTGGAGGCGTTTCCGATGGCGCAATGGCAAAAGTTACTTGCTCGCCATCTCTCCCGATCCTGTTTGCTCGGCAATCAAGATATTCAGGGCAGTTGGGTATTACGCTGTGCTTTAGCTGACTACCTTGCATCAAGCCGCTCAGTGAATTGCTCCCCAGAGCGCATCATTATTACCTCTGGGGCTCAGCAAGCGTTGTCGATTGCGACGATGGTTGTTCTCAAGCAAAGTGATAAGGTTCTGATGGAGCAACCGGGCTACGCACAAATGCGTAAGTTGATTCAATTTCAGCAGTATCAATTTGAGCCTTTGTTCGTACGAGAGAAACTAGGTTTTGATGTGGAAGCGGTGATCACAAGTGATGCCGATGCGCTGTATATCACCCCAAGCAATCAATATCCGATGGGCACCACACTCAATACCGAGCAAAGAGGAAAGATCATCAACTGGGCAGTTGAGCAATCACGTTGGATCATCGAGGACGATTATGACAGCGAATTCCAGTTTGCTCATCGCCCCTATACCAGCCTACAAGGGCTAGCGGCTCAAATGGGTCGAGATGATCGCGTGTTGTATGTGGGTTCTTTCAGTAAAGTGATGTTTAACGGATTGCGGCTTGGCTACCTTGTGGTTCCTGAACGTTTAGTGGAACAATGTTTGGTGGTTAAAGATGCGTTAAGTGGTGATTCACCTACGCACGCACAAGAAGCGTTGGCAGATTTTATCACTGAAGGTGGGTTATTGCGTCATATCCGAAAAATGCGCCGACTGTACAAAATTAAGCATGAACAAATGTGTTTGGCGGTTGAAAAGCACTTTGGCGATAGAGTTGCGGTGATCAGTCAGGCTGCTGGTCTCCATATTACTTTAAAGTGGCAGCAGGGAATTGATGAACATGAATGGACGCAGCGCGCTCAGTCAAAAGGTATTGTGCTGCGTCCGATGAGTTTTTATGAGCATTCAGGTTTTAGAACGCGAGATTGGCAAGGCGCTGTACTAGGCTATGGCAATGTCGCGTTAGTAGATATTGATGCGTTGGTTGAGCAACTCTCTCAGTTGTTTGAATAAGGAGTAGGGTCTTATTCAGTTATCCGTCTAATGTGCTTTTTTCGCCATTGCCTCCACGGTAAAGAGAGCACGACAAAAATAGTAACGGCGTAAAGCATAGACCAACCTAAACAAATGAATACCGCGGTGCACAACACAAGAGAAATGCCCGCGAGGATCTTTCCCCAACCTTGTAGCAATTTGTAAGCAGCAAGCATTGCCAATAGATAGACCAGAACAAAAATACCATTCGCGAGTTTGAGGAAAAACTCCAGCTCTAAACCAGATAGTGACCCAATAACGCACGAAACTAGCAAAATAACACCAACAACGAGAGTGGCATTTGCGGGTACACCGCGCACAGATACTCTTGCAATCGCACTATTTGGTTTATGTTCTCTTGCTTGCGCCCATACCATTCGAGAAAGGCTTTGCGTATAAAGGTTTACGCTGGCAAAGCATGCAGAAAAGCCAACCACGCTGATTATCCATTTAGCGTTTTCACCAAATAGGTGGGCGCTCAGCCAAGGGATCGATGCACTATCGAATTGGGCATTGCCGTAAGCACCAAATTTTAGAATGACGACCGAACATGTCCAGTAAGTGATTCCTGCAACAAAACAACCAACGATGATGGCAATCGGGAAGTCCCGTTGTGGGTTCTTAAACTCTTCGCCCATATGAGCAAAAGCTTCTATTCCCACAAAACACCAGAACATCACGCCCAAAGCCGCTGCAATCGACCAAGTTGAATCCATCGTAATGACAGGCATGGTTAAATCGGCAGAACCAACATCGCCTTTCCACAGAAATGCACCGACCAGAGCAAAAATGCTCAGTGCGATAATGGTTTGTAAGCGACCAGAAGATTTTGTGCCGAGCAAGTTGACCACCATTAACAGAGCGACCGTGAGAATTTGAGCGAAAAGGTGATTACTAATGGACTCTGGTAACAGTTGTTGTAAAAAGCCTGCAGCAAGTGCGACAGCAGCAGGCACACCAACAGGAATAACGCTAACGAACAACCACGCCACGCTGCTTTCTAGCTTACTATTAAAGGCTTTACGGACGAAAAATGCTGTACCACCAGCACTTGGATAGCGTTTGCCTAACTGAGCGAAGGTAAGCGCGATAGGGCAAATGGCAATGAATAAAATAATCCAAGCCCAAAGTGAGAAGTGACCTGCAATGCCAGCGGCAATCGCTGGGATCATAAATAGACCCGTGCCCATTAAGGTAGTTGAGAGCTGACCGATTCCGGATATCAGCGTAATGTCTTTTTTGAGTTGTTCCATAACGACCTCTGAACGTCTAGGTAATGCGAGCCACAAGCATATCTAAATTCTGCACAGCAAAATGATGTTGTCGACCGTCAAAATGACGGTTGTTTTGCCGATAAACCGCAAATTGTCGGTTTTCAATAAGTTGTAATTGAGTAGAATGGCAAAATTAAGGAAAGCTTGGTGATGTTATGGACAAATTTGATCATCAGATCATAGACCTATTACGGCAGAACGCCCGTCTCTCTATTACTGAAATCTCAGAGCAAGTTAGCCTGTCACGTTCAGCTGTGACAGCTCGGATCAAAAAGCTTGAAAATGACCAAGTCATCCTTGGCTATCATGCCGATATTGCGATATCTAAAGAGTCGACGATTTGTGCTTACATGGCACTCAAATTTGATACCTCCGCTTCTAGCCATCATTGCGACAATTACGCTAATGACCTGTATAAAATCGATGGTGTTAAATGGTGTCACGCTATTAGTGGTGAAACCGATATGATGCTGTTTGTCGAAGTGCCTAATATCGCGCGTCTCAACGAGATTCGAGATTATATCCAAAGCTATCCAGAGCTTCGTAACGTGATGACACATACCGTGTTAACGGAGTTTTTCAATACCACAGGGAGTAAGTTTGTAAAATGAACGAAAAAGACATCGTCCTCAATTTTTGGAACGTAATGGCAAGCAATGACTTCTATGCGGCGGCAGAGTGTTTGTCAGCTGACTGCGCCGTGATTTGGCCATTAACTAAAGAAGTGATTCGAGGTAGAAAAAACTTTGCAGAGCTCAATTCAGCTTATCCTGCGGACGGGAAATGGACCTTTACTATCGAACGCATCGTGGCTGATGCTGATCAAGTCGTTACCGATGTGATCGTTAGCGATGGTGTACGTTCGGATAGGGTAATTACTTTTCATACTGTCCGTGATGGCCTGATTTGCAAACAAGTGGAATACTGGCCGGAAGATTACGCCGCGGCAGATTGGCGTGCTCAATGGGTTGAGCGTGCTGAATAACATCAACCTGAATCTACTGCGCTCTTTACATGTCCTACTTGAAGAGTGCCATGTGAGCAGAACTGCTGAGCGTTTGCACATCACCCAATCGGCGGTAAGCCGTCAATTAGCGCAGTTACGTGAATTGTGCGGCGACCCTTTATTGGTTCGACAGGGTAACCAACTGATTCCAACACCAAGAGCGCTACTTCTTAAAGAGAAGTTGGATGACTTGTTAGCAGAATTCGATCACCTTCTTGATGACAAGCCTTTTGAACCTGAGGATTGGAAAGCGGAGTTAGTATTTGCATCGAGTGATTATGTCGCCCAATACGTCCTCCCTGATATTGCCTCTCATCTGAGTGGCTTTGCTCCTCATTTAGATATGGCGTACCGACTGTGGCAGCCAGATTTTCTAGATAAGCTTCATGAGACTGGCATCCATATCGCATCTTCCATGTATCCAGAGAAGCCTCAGGGCGTATCCAGTGTGAAGATTGGTGAAGACTCATCAGTTTGTTTGATGAAAGCTTCTCATCCGTTAGCAAAGCAAGACAGTATCAGTGTTGAAGATTTAATTTCTTACTCTCACATTAAAGTTACGGGTGGTGGGGACAAAGATTCGTACACCGACTTAGCATTAAGAGAACTAGGGCAAACACGTCATATTACGTTCAAAGTGCCTTTCTTCTCTGCTGCCATCAATCGCTTAGTTTCTAGTGAACATCTGATGGTGGTTCCAGAGCATATTGCGGTCAATCTTGCGAAGCATTGGGACTTAGCCCATAAAGCACTGCCTCTCGAAACGCCTATTCATCAGTATTGGTTAATGTGGCATCCAAAATACGATACCGATCCAGCGCATAAATGGGTGCGCGAAGAGATTCGTTTGGTCATGCAGATCTCAGAGTATTCCATCCGATAATAAATGCCTTATTAGGTTATGATTTGAAATCATGATTAGTATGAAAAACTTTGATTTCTAATTATACCTTTTCCGTTGATAGATTAGCGTCAAAGAGGGGAGATTCTTATGACACTAACAGTTTGGTTATCACTTTTTACCGTGTGTTTATTAGGGGCAATGTCGCCAGGTCCAAGCTTAGCGATTGTTGCTAAGCACTCGTTAGCTGGTGGCCGCGTGAATGGTTTGGCTACCGCATGGGCGCACGCGTTTGGTATTGGTATTTATGCGTTCATTACCTTGATAGGTTTGGCAGTGGTACTTCAACAAAGCCCGTTGCTATTTAAGACGATCAGTTTGGCAGGTGCAGCTTACTTGGCGTATCTCGGTTTCAATGCTTTACGTTCAAAAGGTGGTGTAGCAGCGAAGCTAGAATCTGGTGAAGAGACGACGGTTTTACAATCGGCGCGAGAAGGTTTTCTTATTTCGATTCTAAGCCCGAAAATCGCACTGTTCTTTATTGCATTGTTCAGCCAATTTGTTGCACTTGGTAACGATCTAAGCAACCAAATGATCATCGTCGCGACGCCATTTGTTGTCGATGGTTTGTGGTACACCTTTATTACCTTGGTGTTGTCTAATTCGCGCGTTGTTGACCGTATTCGCTCAAAGGCAGTGCTGATTGACCGACTATCCGGCATCGTCTTAATGCTATTAGCTGTGCGAGTGGTTGTGACGATTTAACCAAGTCGAACGCATTGTATAAAAAGTAAAAAGGCTACCGCGATGGTAGCCTTTTTTGTATATGGCATACAAAAAAACATCCTAACTCTTAACGAGATAGGATGTCAGCAAAGAAGGTTGCTCAGGAACATAGGGGGAGTGTGGAACCTTCAGAAGCGTTAGCGACGAACTTCTTCAAACTCGCCTTCAATCGCGTCGGATTTGCCCGTATTGAATTCATATTCTTCATGCATTTCTTGCTGCATTTGCTTCACGCGCTTTTCAATACGTTTACCAGTGATCAGGGCTGCGATGGTCAAAGGAATCGCCATGATTAGGCTAAATACCAAAGTAAAAAAGCCAGTAATCAGTGCTAGTGCAGTAACGATAATTCGATTCATAATCATGACCTCTCTTTCAATCTATGGGTTCATATTAGTGCTCTGAACATGAACGAAACATGAATATAGCGTTCAAGTTGGTTAATTAATGTCTGAGGAATGTCAAAGAGTCTTAAAAACGAAAAAACGCCTGAGGTCATCAGGCGTATAAACGGGGAAGAGCTATTAGTAATGCGCGGGGCGCTTATTATTAAAAACAAATGCTGAGGTGCTACTCGTTACCTATTGTGGTTAACGTTGTGGAGCAAGGTTTCACCTTATCGAGGGAATGTTTGGTAACGAACACCCATCATTTGTTCCATACAGTGCACAACTTGGCAGCTGTAACCGAATTCGTTGTCGTACCAGATGTACAATACACAACGCTTGTCTTGTGCGATGGTCGCTTGTCCGTCCACCACTCCTGCGTGACGAGATCCAACTAGGTCGCTTGATACGATTTCTGTCGAATCTGTGTAATCTATTTGAGCAGAAAGCTCTGAGTTTAACGCCATTTCACGCAGGTAGTCGTTCAGTGAATCACGGTCTACATCTTCACCTAAGTTTAGGTTTGCAACAGCCATTGATACATTTGGAGTAGGGACGCGAATCGAGTTTCCAGATAACTTACCAGCTAGTTCAGGCAGTGCTTTTGCGACAGCTTTCGCAGCACCTGTTGAAGTGAGAACCATGTTCAAAGAGGCACTGCGACCACGACGATCGCCAGAGTGGAAGTTGTCGATGAGGTTTTGGTCGTTGGTATAAGAGTGTACCGTTTCAATATGACCCGAAAGAACACCATACTTGTCATTTAACGCTTTAAGGACCGGTGTAATGGCGTTGGTTGTACAACTCGCCGCAGAGATGATGGTGTCATCTTCTTGAATCACAGATTCATTCACACCAAATACGACGTTCTTGATTTCACCTTTACCTGGCGCAGTAAGCAGCACCTTTTCTGCCCCGCTACATGCTAGGTGTTGGCTTAGTCCCTCTGCATCACGCCAAACACCGGTGTTATCAACAACAAGTGCATCGTTAATACCGTAAACCGAGTAGTCCACATCACTTGGGTTGTTTGCGTATATGATTTGAATGTAGTTGCCGTTGATGATGAGGGCTTTGCGCTCTTCATCGATAACGATGCTGCCATTGAATTGACCGTGTACAGAGTCACGGCGCAATAGGCTCGCACGTTTTTCAAGGTCGCCTTTTTTACCGCCACGAACCACAATCGCACGCAAACGAAGTGGGTAACCTGGGCCGCTCTTTTCAATCAAGAGGCGAGTCAATAGGCGACCAATGCGACCGAAACCATAAAGAACCACATCACGAGCCGCTAAAGAAGAATCAGCATCACGGGCACCGTGCAAAGCTGTGTGCAAGAAGTCGTTTAGGGCAGAGGTGTCTTCGTGATCTTTCCAGTACATACCAGCAAGCTGGCCAACATCAACACGGCAAGATGAGATGCTCATTTCGCACAACGCTTGAATGATCGGCATGGTTTGTTCAAGAGATAGAGGACTTCCAGTGTAACGTCTTGCAATGCGGTGAGTTTTGAGAATGTCGATGGTGGTGGCGTTGATAAGTGTCTTACCAAAAAGAACTACTTCAATTCCTTTTTGACGATATAGCTTACCAATAAGAGGGGAAATAGATTCAGCAATCGTTTGGCTTGTTTGCCAGTCTTGGAGATATTTCTCTGGACTCATTGTTGTTTCGGACCTTTCACGTTTTGGGGGCTGACCTTACTTTCAGCTGTTACCTCAACGGTAGAGCGTGAAGTGAGGGTGTTATGTAATTGGGTTGTAATAATTATGTGTGCGGATTGTACGGGCTGAGGTCTTATTCTGCTAGGAAAAATAAATCCAGCTTAAAGTGTGGCAAATCGTCTTTTGATTAGTTGATTAATGTGACTAAGGCAGGGTCTTATGGGGATTGACTTTTTACAAATATAAAACTTAATTCGTGACTATAAAGGATCATCTCAAATAGAAAGGTTGCAACAATGATAGTTACCATTTGGAATTTGTGATGTTTGTATTCTTTAACACGAAAATGGTAAACGTCTTATCAACTTTTTAATGACCGTCTAGGGTTCACCAATGGTCTATGTCGATTTAACCAAATCTGTTTAAAAATGATGCTGCAAAATTTTGCAAGCAGTCACACTTTTTGTTCGGTTAACCTTGGTGCAACAAAGGGCTTTAAGTGTTGTTTTTGCCTATTTGAGCAGATAAGCGAAGCAAAAGCGCCAATAAAACCCTTCGCATAAGTTCATATTCAATCTATGAAAGTAGTCTAGTATTAATTCGAGGGCCTTTTCTTAACTCGGGCGAACGGATGATAAAACTTTCTATAAAATTACGTTTAGCTCTACTCGCACTGTTACCTGCGGTGGTTATTTCTGTGTTCGCCGTTCACCAATTTTCTATTAACTCTCAACGAGTCGCCAGACTCAACCAAACCGTCAGTAATATTCAAGGCTTGAAGTTGATTTCTGAAGCATCCCACTTTGTGTATGAGATGGAGAAAGAACGTCATCAATATGGAGAAGAGCAACCTCTTCCGATCGAAGTCAAAGTTCAACGAGACAAAGTCCTCGCGATTTACGACAAGTTCATGCAAAACAGTCACACAGTGGAATATTCCAATGATTTAAAGCAAGCCATGCTAGATGTGATCTCCGGCGACATAAAGGACAGTGTGGATGCAGGAGATTGGTCATTTCGACTCTTACAGGAGATGTCTGAGGCATTGGTTCAGCATTACCATCTATTTGACAGTGACGAAGCGCATTGGATGCAAGACTTCATAGCTTACCTCGCACAGCTTTCTTATTGGACGCAAAAAGAGGCGTGGCTGACCTATCGCTTGGTGTTAGAGCCGGAGAGTAAGCCCAATCAAGGCATGTTTTTCCAATCAATTGAGCGGCAGCAGCAAAGTTTGGAAGGGTTCATAAAGTTGGGGGCTTCAAATGAGCAAGTTGAGAAACTACTGGGCCTGTACACATCGCCGCGCTATCTTTCTAGCGTTGAAGCTCGTGGGCGTTTGATGGTAGGTGAGTTATCGCAATCGGACTATGTAACTTACCTTAGAGACCTTGACCACCGCGTACAACGCTTACAAGTAATGACGGCAGGGTTCACTCAAGAAGTCGAGAGTGCATTGTTAGTACAAGTCAGTTCGCAAAAACAAAGCATCACGCTGATGACGTCGGGAGTCATGGTCATCATCGTCTTATTGTGTTGGCTGGGGTTTGGTACTTGGTATCGAGTGCACAGCAAACTGGACTCTATCATTCACTCTCTCAACACGCTCATCCATGAACACGTTAAAGGGGAGAAAGTGGCCGTTGATGGTAATGATGAGTTCACCATTTTCGCGCAGCAAGTCAATCGTATGATGGAAGAGCAAAACCGACAGACAGAAGAGATTCTAAAAACCAAAGAGTCAGCTATCTCGGCTAACAGAGCAAAGTCAGTTTTCCTTGCCAGCATGTCCCATGAAATACGAACTCCATTGAATGGCATTATTGGGATGACGGAGATTCTGTCCCAAAGTGACCTTTCAGTTCATCAGAAAGAAGTCTTAACCGATATCGATACTTCGTCTCATACGTTGCTGACTCTTCTGAACGACATTCTCGATTTATCGAAAATTGAATCTGGTCACTTACAGCTTTCCTTAATCGAGACTGACATTCGCGAGGTCGTTTATCAGTCAATGATTTTGTTTCAATCTAAAGCAACGTCCAAGCAACTGGAACTAAACATTAACCTGGATGAACGTATTCCTCCGCGCATTATGGTCGACGATCACCGCATCAAACAGATCATCATGAACCTAGTCTCGAATGCGGTGAAGTTTACTCATGAAGGACACATTTCTGTCGATGTTGATTACCAAGAATCGACGACGCAAAAGAGCGTTTTCTTAACGTTTAGAGTGACAGATACAGGGGTAGGCATTGAGCGAGACAAACTGAATACCATCTTCGAACCTTTTACCCAAGAAGATGAAGGCATCTCGCGTCAGTTTGGTGGTACTGGATTAGGCTTAGCGATTTGTCGTCAATTGGTTGCCATGATGGGCGGCAAATTAACCGCGACATCATCGAAAGGGATAGGAACCCATTTCGAATTCTCAATCGAGGTAGAAGTGCTACCAATAGTTGGTTGGCGTTCAGAATTAATTCGAACGGGCATACTCATCACAGACCAATACCCTTACACCGACCAAATCGTTAAAGAATGCCGTTTAGCAGGAATACAACTTTCAGAGGTTAAGCGCATTGATGATTTGACCTTTTCTTCAAGAGAAGCTGAAGTCATTTTTTACTGCCATGATGGTAAAAGTACGTTGGACTCGGCCATCGATGAACTAGAGAAATATGTCGATGTGAGTCGAATCATTGTTTGTCAGCATCATCTCACTACGACCTATACCAACTCAGAGCGCATTCATGCGGTGTTGACTCAACCCTTCCTTGGTAATCGCTTCAGACATGCCATTGATGAGCTTGCTCAAGTCGAACAGAATAATAAAAGTTACGATGTCACGGCGTCGGCTGTCATTCATAACATTAACCAATCTCGAACTCATCGCCGGATTTTGATTGCAGAAGACAATTTGATGAACCAAAAGATTGCCAGTTTCTTTCTTGATAAAGCGGGCTACGATTATTTAATTGCCAGTAATGGACAAGAAGCATTAGAAGCCATTACAAAAGGAGAGCAATTTGATGCGATTCTGATGGATTGCATGATGCCTGTGATGGATGGCTTAACCGCCACAAAAGAGATACGTCGTTGGGAAAAAGAAGTGGGCAGCGATAAGATCACCATTATCGCTTTGACCGCGAGCGTACTAGAGGAAGACATTCAGAACTGCTTTGCGGCGGGTATGGATGCATACTTACCGAAACCTTACAAATCGAACCAACTATTTGAGTTGTTTAATGAACTAAAGCTTGCTTAAATCGCTCTGATGGGCCCTATGGCTACCGAACGATAATGAAAAGGAAGTAACATGTTCAAACTTGCTGTTATTGGAACTAACTGGATCTCCCAACAATTTGTTGAAGCGGCCATTCAAAGTAAAGAATTTTGCCTACAAGCGGTGTATTCACGTGATATTGATAAGGCACGTTCGTTTGGTGAGCCTTATAGCGCAGCGTCTTATTACGATAGTTTAGAATCCTTAAGTAAAGACTCAGATATCGATGCGGTCTACATTGCTAGTCCTAACTCTTTTCATGCGCCTCAAGCTATTCAAATGCTAAACGCTGGTAAGCATGTCATTTGTGAAAAGCCCATGGCGTCTAACTATCCTTTGGCACAAGCCATGTTTAAGGCTGCAGAAGCAAATGGCGTGGTGCTGTTCGAGGCCTTCATGTCGCCATACACACCAAACTTCCGAGTGTTGAAAGACAGCCTACCGACGATTGCCCCTATTCGTCATGCAACGATTAGCTACTGCCAATACTCCTCTCGTTACCAGAAATACCTAAACGGTGAAAACCCAAATACCTTCAACCCAGAGTTCTCTAATGGCTCAATCATGGACATTGGTTATTACTGTGTTGGTTCTGCGATTGAACTGTTTGGTGAGCCGAATAGTGTTCAAGCAAGTGCTCACATCTTATCATCAGGCGTAGATGGTTGTGGCAGCGTAACACTGGCGTACGATGGCTTTAATGTGAACCTATTACACTCTAAGGTGAGTGATTCACTCATTCCAAGTGAATTTCAAGGTGAGCGGGGCAGTGTGATTGTCGATATGATTGCGACAGGTCGTGGTGTTGAACGCATTCCGCGCGGTGAAGATAAAGAAGTCCTAACGCTGCCGCAAGAAGAGAACCACATGTTCTATGAAGCTCAAGCCTTTGCTAAACAACTTAAACTGGGTGTGATGGATGATCAAATGAAGCAGCGTTCATTGACCGTTGCAAAAGTACTGACCGAAGTAAGAAGGCAAACTGGCGTGGTTTTCCCTGCTGATAAGATGTCTTTACTTAGTTGAGGTTAGTTCGTTCAACTTCTCGTTTTTAAAACAACAAAGCCCTCGCCGTTGAAGTGAGGGCTTTGTTTTTCGGCGTTACTCGAAAGCGTCGTTACATTGAGACTTGTTGAGCTGAGAGCTTATTAATGGTTTTTTGGTACGTAATATAAGCCGCGATTCCAGCCATAAGGTTACCAATACAAGCGCCAATCAGTAGACCTTGAATGCCTCCCACCTGAGCCCCTACCCATAGACACGGTAGGAAGAACAAAAACAGGCGCAGGGCTGAGATGGTTAGTGCGGTATAAGATTTCCCCAGTGCGTTACAAATCGACACCATCAACATGCACACCCCAAGTGAACCTAAACTGATTGGGACAATCATCAAGTGCATGTGCAAGACTTGTTCTACTTGAGTATCACTTGTCATAAGTAAGGCGAGTGGGTTAGCTGCGGCAAAGGTTACTAGCGCAATCAACAACTGGAAACCAAGGATGAACTTAACGGCAATAGACACCAATGCGCGAATGTCGGTGTAGTTTTTCGCTCCTAATAAGCGTCCGACCATCGGCGGCATTGACATGGTTAACGCCAATACCGATACAATCGCAAAAAATTCATAGCGCGAGCCCAAAGCCCAAGATGCAACTGCCGCCGTACCAAAGCCTGCAAGTAGCTTGGTCGCTAACATAGATGATAGAGGTGGTAGAAGCTGGCTGATCATCGCTGGGCCCATGATATTACCGATGGACGTGATGCTCTTAACCACATTCAAATCCTGCCACTGGAAGGTTGCCCAATGGTTTTTTTGAACACGAGGAGCGACGACCAATATACCGAAACCAAAGGCGATGACGGTGGCAATTGCTGCGCCGTTAATCCCCAAATCAAACGTGAAGATAAACAACGGATCGAGCACTAAGTTCACGCCGCTGGTGACCATCATCATGGTGCCAGGTAGCATGGTGTTGCCATTTGCGCGGCAGATACTGTAGTAGAAATACAGCACCGCACCTACCCAAGAACTCAACAGCCACCAAGGCCAGTAACTGTCGATAATTGGCATTACGGTATCAGGTGCGCTCAACAGTGAGAGAATAGGGTAGCGCAACAACCAAATGAGCAAGCCGAATACTGCTACGCCCACCGATCCGATCATTAAAACCAGACCGCCTAATTGCTTTGCATAGCGGGTATCGTTTGCGCCTAATGCTTTTGAAATTACAGCGGTTGTTGCAATGCCAAGGCCGACTTGAATACCGATAACCACCATTTGAAGTGGTAGAGTAAAGCCCTGTGCAGCGAGAGGTAGCACACCTAGTTGGCCTATGAAGGCGCTGTCGACTAGCTGAAAGCTCATCAACGACAACACACCAAAGAGCATTGGCCATGTCATAGTAAATAGTTGTTTTGCTAGCGTCGGTTGTGCGGTAGAAGAAGTTAAAGGCATAGGAACGTTGAATGTTTTTGGAACTGAAGTTGATTTTATTGTACACAGTGTACAACAAAGAGACAAAAAGAAACCCCGAGCAAGTTATCCCTGCTCGGGGTTGAATTCTGAAACTAATTCGGCTTATTTTTTGCCGCTAGTTTGCTTGTCTTCTTCAGTCAGTTCGCGGATACGACGGCTGATGTCACGACGTGCTTTAGAGATTTCTGCACTCTTGATGATGTGATCGTCAACGCGGTCTTCGTAATCAGCTTTCATGTTTTTGATGATCGCTACGATTTCGTCGTGAGTCATTTCAGGTTTGATGTAGTCTAGTAGGTTCTCTAGAAGGTCTACACGCTTACGGTTATCACGAACTTTTTTCTCGTTATCAAGCAGCTCACGTTTTAGTTTGTTTTTACGACGAGCTTGGTTCACGATTTCAAATACGCTACTCATGGTTCCCTTTCCTAATTTGTGAATATCTGACTCGATTAAAGCACAACATCTCGTGGCATAACAGTCTTTAGATCAAACGTGGCGTAGGGTTGAACATTTATCCACCAATTCTGATGTGTTGTTAACACTCGTTACTGAAAAGCTTGGATTATCGTTCACTGAAATGCCCCAACTCGTTGTCATAGGAGTTTTGACGCTATATTATCAGCTTCATTAAAGACAATATGATGAAGCTCGAAATGAACTCTGGTAATACTGCGGAGCAAGTCGAAAGCCAAGAAATGGAATCAACCACCGACTCATTGGCAGATAAACTTAAAGCGGCTTACGTTACAGCAAGAACACAACTCGAAATCACAGAAGTCGAACTCAACCGTTCGAAGATAATGATGGTTGATGAGAATGGAAAGATGACCAAAGTGTCGATCTTATCAGAGCATTAAGACCTACCCCGAATCGCAAAGGGTGTCAGGTCCATGCGCTATGCTTTAGCCTGATACCCAAATTCAAATGCAAAAATAATAAGGAAATGCATTATGAAAGTTGAGCTAACGGCAATTGAAGCACGAGTAATTGGTTGCTTGATCGAAAAAGAAGTGACTACCCCCGACCAATACCCTCTGAGCCTTAACGCGCTAACGAATGCGTGCAATCAAAAAAGTAACCGCGAGCCGGTTATGTCTTTATCTGAAGCTGACGTTTTAGATGCAGTGGATGCGCTCATTGAGCGTCGACTTGTAAGTGATGAAAGCAGTTTTAATAGTCGAGTGAGTAAGTATCAGCATCGATTCTGTAATACAGAGTTCGGCGATTTACAGCTTAGCGTACAAGAGAAAGGCATCGTGTGTTGCATGCTGTTACGTGGTGCTCAAACGCCGGGTGAGATCCGTACGCGAACAAACCGTCTTGCTACTTTCAATGATGTTAAAGAAGTTGAAAACGCACTTGAGCTTTTAGCTGGTGAAGAAAGAGGCCCGCTTGTTGTAAAACTTCCTCGTGAGGCAGGTAAACGTGAGTCTCGTTACATGCACCTATTCTGTGGTGAAGTTGACATGAGCGAACTGGCCGTAGCGTCATCTGCTCCTTCTTCTGCCGGTGCCGAGCGCGTTGCTCAGCTAGAACAAGAAGTAGTGCAACTTCGTGAAGAATTAGAAGCACTAAAAGAACAGGTCGCGTCGCTGCTTTCATGAGTGACATTGCCGAGCAAAGCTGGAGTGTGTATCTGATCCGAAACAACCGCGATGCACTGTATTGTGGTGTGACGAATGATGTACAGCGACGCTTTAAACAGCATCAAACGGGAAAAGGTGCGAAAGCACTGAAAGGGAAGGGGCCACTGACTTTGGAGTGGTCATCTTGTTTTGAAAGTAAAAGTGTTGCGATGAAAGCGGAATATTTCATCAAACAACTGACCAAAACAAAGAAAGAGCAATTGGTAGAAGAAGTCGCGAAGATCAACGTCGATGACAATCAAACGCTTTCTTTTCAAATGCGGTAAGTCAAACGTGCACGGAAAAACAAGAGCAAAAATAACGCCATTCAAACGCGATGTTGAATGAGTCAGAAAATGCAAAACTGTGCTGCTAATCCAAGGTTTGATACCTCAAGCAAACACTTCTTTTTCAAAAAGACAAACCGCCTTCAAATGGCGGTTTATTTTTGACGGGGGTGGGTATCATTTCCGTCGGTAGTAACACATAATACGGTAATGCCCCGCAAGGCTTAATAGAAACATTTATAGAGACTCAAGCATCTGAAGTTACTTGGGTATACAAGCGGGCTTTTATGGATATGTGCAAATAGGGTAAAGGATGACTCGGCTAGGTAATAAAATAGAGCAGCGACATGCTCCATAAAAAACTATAAGAGCAACACATGAAAAAAGCGGTACTACTTTCTCTGATTTCTATGATCGGTTTTTCACCGATTTCACATGCGACACAAGTGCTTAATGGCTATTGGGCATACCAAGATTTTCTTGATGAGTTTCCTGAGCAAAGAAAGCTGACCAATGCCTTAGCAGAAGCCGTTCGCGAACGTCCTGTGCCATTCTCTAAAACCAGAACACGTCCACTTAAAATATCCGTCGTATATCCGGGTCAACAAGTGTCAGATTACTGGGTACGAAACATTGCTGCTTTTGAAAAGCGTTTAGATAAGTTGAATATTAACTATCAAATTAACCAAGTGTTTACGCGTCCGAATGCCGATATAAAGCAACAGAGTTTGTCTTTAATGGAAGCATTAAAAAGTAAATCTGATTACTTAATCTTCACTCTGGATACCACCAGACATCGTAAATTTGTTGAACATGTATTGGATTCAACAAATACCAAGCTGATTTTACAAAATATCACTACGCCAGTACGAGAGTGGGACAAACATCAGCCGTTTTTATATGTTGGGTTTGACCATGCAGAGGGCAGTCGAGAATTAGCAACGGAATTCGGAAAGTACTTCCCAAAACACACTTATTACAGCGTGCTTTATTTTTCTGAGGGTTACATTAGTGACGTAAGAGGTGATACTTTTATTCACCAAGTTAACCGTGATAATAACTTTGAGCTACAATCAGCCTACTATACAAAAGCAACAAAGCAGTCTGGTTACGATGCTGCGAAAGCGAGTTTAGCCAAATACCCAGATGTTGATTTTATTTATGCTTGCTCTACTGATGTGGCGTTGGGTGTGGTTGATGCGCTTTCTGAATTGGGAAGAGAAGACATTATGATTAACGGATGGGGTGGGGGCTCTGCCGAGTTAGACGCCATCCAAAAAGGCGATCTCGACATTACTGTCATGCGTATGAATGACGACACCGGGATTGCGATGGCAGAAGCCATTAAGTGGGACTTGGAAGGAAAGCCAGTACCTACCGTGTATTCCGGTGATTTTGAAATTGTCACGAAAGCGGATTCACCGGAAAGAATCGAAGCGCTTAAGAAGCGTGCATTTAGATACTCAGATAATTGATGACAATACGTTCAAACGCCAAAAAGCGTCGCTCTCTTGCGACGCTCATTACAAAGATCATCATTCTTGTTCTCGCCCCGATCATTCTCGGGATTTTTATTCAGAGCTATTACTTCTCTAAACAGATCATTTGGCAAGAAGTAGACAGGACCAAGCAACAAACTTCTGCTCTGATACACAACATTTTCGATAGCCATTTCGCGGCGATTCAAATCCATCACGATAGCAATACAAAAAGTGAAGTGATTCGTAATTTTTACGTCGACAGAAATACAGATGCGTTGAATTACTTCTTCCTCAGTATTGACCAAAGCGATCCTGCTCATACACCAGAATTTCGTTTTCTGACTGACCATAAAGGCATCATTTGGGATGATGGCAATGCACACTTTTATGGCGTGAACGATCTTATCCTTGATAGTCTCGCCAATCGCGTCACGTTCAGTAACAACTGGTATTACGTTAATGTGATGACCTCGATTGGTTCTCGACATATGTTGCTTCGCCGTGTACCCGTAATAGCCCCGCCGACCGGAGAGGTCTTGGGTTTTTCCTTTAATGTGGTTGTGTTAGATAACAATTTCGCACTAATGGAAAAACTTAAAAGCGAGAGTAACGTGGATAACGTCGTAATGGTTGCCAACAATGTCCCGCTAGCAAACTCTCTCATAGGGGATGAAGCATACAGTGTTGCAGACGTATTGCAGCGTAAAGGATCACAAAAGAAACTCGATAAGCTGCTCGTCATAGAAACTCCGATTGAAGTTAATGCGGTGACGACAGAATTGTATTTGCTCACGGTGCAAGATAATCACAGTGTCGTGACGCTGCAAATCCAGCACCTTTTAGCCATGCTGGCTTCGATTGTTGGCATGATTATGATTGCGTTGCTGACCAAGGAATGGATTGAGAGTAAAGTCTCGGCTCAACTGGAATCATTGATGTCTTACACGCGTTCCGCGCGTGAGGAAAAAGGGTTTGAACGATTTAACGGTTCAAATATTGAAGAGTTTGATCATATAGGATCAACGCTGGAAAGCACCTTTGAAGAGCTAGAAGCGCAGAAGAAGTCTTTCCGAGATCTGTTTAATTTTGCGTTATCGCCAATCATGGTTTGGTCGGAAGAAAGTATCTTGATTCAGATGAACCCAGCAGCACGCAAAGAGTTGGTGATAGATGACGATCATGAAACTATGCATCCGGTCTTCCAAGGTTTCAAAGAGAAACTGACCCCACACCTGAAAATGGCTGCTCAAGGAGCGACATTGACAGGGGTTAACGTACCTATTGGCAACAAGATATACCGTTGGAATTTATCGCCAATTCGTGTTGATGGTGATATCAGCGGTATTATCGTTCAGGGTCAAGATATCACGACCCTCATCGAAGCCGAAAAGCAGAGTAACATTGCACGGCGTGAGGCAGAAAAGTCCGCGCAAGCTCGTGCTGATTTTCTCGCAAAGATGAGCCATGAAATTCGAACGCCAATTAACGGTATTTTGGGTGTCGCACAGTTATTAAAAGATACGGTGGAAACCGAAGAACAGAAGAATCAAATCGATGTGCTTTGCCATAGTGGTGAGCATTTATTGGCAGTTTTGAATGATATCTTAGACTTTTCCAAGATTGAGCAAGGTAAGTTCAATATTCAAAAGCACCCGTTTTCGTTTAATGACACCATTCGCACGCTAGACAACATCTATCGTCCAATTTGTAATAACAAGAGCGTTGAACTCATCATTGAGAACAAGCTCGATCAAGATGTCGAAATCTTTACTGATCAAGTTCGACTCAATCAGATTTTGTTTAACTTAGTCAGCAATGCGGTGAAGTTCACGCCATCCGGAAGCGTTCATCTAAAAGCAGAGTTAGAGCAATTTTATGGCGCAGAGAACAGTGTCTTGGTTGTTGAGATCATCGATACAGGGATTGGTATTGAATCGGATAAGCTTGACCAAATGTTCGAACCTTTCGTTCAAGAAGAGGCAACAACCACTCGTGAATACGGCGGTAGTGGCCTAGGTTTGACCATCGTGAAGAACCTTGTCGACATGCTAGAAGGTGACGTTCAAGTTCGTAGTAGCAAAGGACATGGCACCACATTTGTCGTCACGCTACCTGTGAAAGACCGAGCGCGTGTACTTCGTCCTTTGGATGCCAGTCAGCGTGTAAAACCAGAAGCCTTGTTTGATGAAAGCTTAAAAGTCTTGCTGGTGGAAGACAATCATACCAATGCCTTTATCCTTCAAGCATTTTGTAAGAAATACAAAATGCAGGTGGATTGGTCGAAAGACGGTTTAGAGGCGATGGAATATCTGTCTGACAATAATTACGATCTGATATTGATGGATAATCAACTGCCGCACCTTGGTGGTATCGAAACGACGCACGAGATACGCCAGAATTTACGGCTGGGCACGCCTATTTACGCATGTACTGCAGATACTGCAAAAGAAACCAGTGACGCATTTATGGCAGCAGGGGCGAACTATGTGCTGCTCAAACCGATCAAAGAGAACGCATTGCACGAGGCATTTGTCGATTTCAAGCAGCGATTCTTAGTAGAAAGAACGTAATTAAAAACCGAAACAGAGGGGCGTAGTGGCCCCTCTTATCGTTGACACTACTGATTCGTTATATTGTCGCTGCAGAAAAGGATTGTTCAAGCAACTCTGTTTTGAGTTCTTCCGTCATATTCAAAGGCTCCGCAAATTGCACTCCAATAATCCAACCCTTGGCAAGTTTCTTAATGTTTGCAACGGAGCAGCGATTGTCATCATCAATATAACCGCTTAGAGGTGAGTCTATCGTGATCTTATCACCTACTAAGAACTCTGGTTCTATCATGGTTGAGATCCCACAACCGGATAACGAGAAATCAATCAAGCAGCCTTCGTATTTATTGTTCATATGGTCGATAGCGCAACCCAGCTGTAGCTTGTAGCGTTCATGTTCTCGCACGGGCTTGGTCGCGAATGTGGCGGGAATACGAATAAATAACAACGGAGATGGACGTAGAATATTCATCAGAACGCTGGTTTTAAAAGCAATCACGTGTCCCAAATCCGTATCTGAAACGCCTCGAATGACCACATCGACATTGTTGAGCTTACGGAGTGCTTGTTCTTCCAGTAGCCGTGTTGGAATATCGAGAATGATATAAGCGTTTTCTTTCAATCCAATATAAGTCGCAGCGTAACTGTATTTGTCTTCCGAGCTGAACTCGAAGTTAACCCAGAGGCGCATTCCTGTTTTTAAAAATCGATGTAATTCGTCTTTGCTGTGAGTTGAAGGCATAACATCTGACGTTGTAATTTATTATGCCCAACAGGTTATCAAAACGGCATTTTGGCTTTCAATAGTCGGAGACAAAAGTCGTGCAATTTTATTCTTATCTGTGAACGGGGGGCTGATATTTTTGACCAGGGTCTTGTTTCATTAAAACATTGCTTGCCACAATGCTGCCACACGTAACCAAAAAGAGTGCGCACCAAGTTAAAATATCTGGTCTTTCGTTGAAAACCGGTATCGCCAGCAAAGTCGCGAGCACCGGGGTTAAGGAACCGAAGGCTGCACTCGCTTCTGCCCCAATGTTTTTTACGGCATAGAGGAAGGTGAAAGAGGCAACTAACCCAGCGCCAACACCTTGCAGTAAGATATGTCCAAAGAGTTCACTCCATGGCCATTTGTTTAAGGGAGTGATGGCGAGGTAACTGTCTGTCCAACCAAAACCGATGGCAACGATAAGCATCGCAAACGAGATGATCGATACAAACCCAGCGCAAACCTGTGCACTCAAATTTGCTACACGAGCACTGATAGTAAACGTGGCCCACATCAAACTACCCAGCAAAAACAAAAAATGCCCTTTAAGTTGGGGCCAATTGTATTCACTTGCCAAGTTGGACAATAAAAAAACAGCTATACCAAACAACACCGCCGAGAGACCAATAATTCGATGCCGGCTGAGTGGTTGTTGAAAGCAAATTACCGCGATAGCAGATACAAATAAAGGCAAGGTTCCTGGGACGAGAGCACTGCCATGCGCGACAGGGGCAAACTGCATTGCAGTGCCAACAATCAACAAGTAAGGCAAGCCACTGCCAAGAAGGAGACCGAGGAGGTATTTGTTGGGGACCGCGCGCACGTGATCCATCGATTTGATGACGAATGGAAATAAGACTAAGGCCGGGATGAGAAATCGGGTGAGAGCAATGTCTGCTGGCTCAAGATTAGAAATCGCCCCGCCTTTGAGGGACAGAAAAAAACCAGCCCAAAGAAAAAGGGTGGTGAGCATCGCGGCGTATCCTAAAGCCATCATGTGTCCAATGTTTTGTGAATAATGTGTTAATTATCGGATGAAAGTGACGATTAATGGTGGCAAAATATAGCGCTATATTGCTCGATATTGATGATTTTAATCTCAATGAAAGCTTTTGTTAGTGAAATTTGGCATGGATGATGAAATGGATAAAATAGATCGCCAATTACTTCATTTGATTCAACAAGACGCGACGATGACGACGAGTGAGCTTGCAGATAAAGTCGGACTCTCTGCCTCACCTTGTGCAAGAAGGATCAAACGTCTAGAGCAGGAGGGGGTCATTAGCGGTTATAGGGCAATGATTTCACGTGATAAAGCGGGCATCGCGATGACGGTGTTTGTTGAGGTCAGTTTGAATAATCACCAAGCAACCTCTATTGATGATTTTGAACAAGCCATCGGTGATATGGAAGAGGTCATCTCTTGTCATGTTGTTTCTGGGGCGTACGACTATCTGCTCGAAGTCGTAAGCAAAGATCTGATGGGTTATGAGTCGTTTACTCGAAAATTACAACGATTGGAAAATGTAAAAGACATCCACACGCACTTAGCCATTCGACAAGTGAAGGGTAATGGTAATCTTCCTATTTATACTCAGACTTAAGTTGATGCTAAATCATAAAGTGGTTTCGAAAGGTAAGTAAACATGAAGTGGTTAGATAGGCTGCGTATCGCTCATTATCACCGTAAACGATATAAGCAATTTGGTGACGACAAGGCAAAAACATTAGGTTGGCAGGACAAGTTTAGCCAAGTAAGTCGCTTTGAAGTCTTGTGTCATGATTTGCCGCTTGATGGTGCGAGCCTTGTAGATATCGGATGTGGTTATGCTGATTTACTTGAATATTTAGAGCAAAAAGATATCTGCTTATCTGGCTATATCGGAATTGACCAGCAGAAGCAGTTCATTTCTGTGGCTAGGCAAAGAGCCTTTAAAACACACGCGGATCACATACGAGGAGACTTTTCCAAACTTGTGCTGCCGAGTGCGGACTATGTCTTGGCTTCTGGCTCTTTGAATTATCAATCAGCTAATCCAAATCATACTGTCGAGATGATTGAGAAGATGTATCGGGCGGCGAAGATAGTCTGTGCGTTTAACTTATTGGATGAGGCAAAGTTACCGAGTATGAAGATGCTTGAATCGCACAACAAAGAGGGAATACTGCGTTATTGCCGACTGTTATGTAAGGACAGTTATTTGGTTGAAGGGTATTCCGAGCACGATTTCACTATTGTGATGCCAAAACATTAAATCGCCTTTCGTTTAGCGAGCAATAAAAAACGGAGTCAGTTGCCTGACTCCGCTTGGTGATTCTTTTAAGCCTTATTGGTATTTGTATTTTGAGATCTCACAGTTGCCTGTGTGTCTATCAACCTTAAATGAGAACGCGGCTGAATGGTATTCCCTCCCATCGCTCCAAATTGTCTCTCCGAAGATTTTACAAAGGTCCAAGTCACTGATTGAACCGAACTGTTTAACGTGCCTAACTACTGACAAAAACTTGGCTTTGGTAGCATTAGGACAATCCCTGTTACTTAATCGATTGATAACCATTTTTGTAGCATCATCTCCAGCCAAATGTGACTTTATATTAAATTTTGTTAATGGGTAAATTACCCAAAAACTGGTCGTAAGTAAAGCGTTATTGTGACGGATGTCTCTATAAAATGACCTGTTTGATTATTAATTGCTCAATTTGAAAGGGGGAACAATCCCAATATGAACAGAATCATTCAGAGCTGTTTCGTGCATAATTAATAGCGTCGATTTCCATGCCATATTGATTGGCAAGTGTGAGGTACTTTCCTGCCAAAATTCGGAAGTCATTTTGCATTTCTAATGTATTGGTCAGATACCAGTTCGCCGTGATCTCGTTCGACTTAGCGCCTTCCTTCTGGCAATAAAAGACAATGCGTTTCCAATTTTCAGCGATGGTTTGAGAGCGATGCATCAGGGCGTTTATAGCGCGTGACATTTCGATGAAATCCTCTCGTTGTTCCTCTGACTCCAACAATTGCTTTTTCAAGCGGTTTTTATTGGAAGGCGTACGCCAAAGTTTGCTTAACTCATTCGTTGAAAATGTTTGTGAGTACATCTGACTATCGTTGTATTCTTTTAGGCTCTCATTAAACAAGCGAGCATGTTCATTGTAATTGGACTCTAAACGACTGAATTGGGTAAGATTGTCATTCCACGAAGCGTGGTCACATTGAATATTGGCGAATGCTGGAAGCGGAACTAGGAGCAATATCCATTTGAGCTTGTTCATCATTGTTGTCACGTAAGTTATGCATCTGCTATCAGTATAGATGCTGTATGGGCGTCGTTGATATAAAGAAGAAAAGGAATAGGACATGAAGAAAGCACTGATTGCACTGGTCATTTTATTTCTGCTTGGAGGCGCTGGGGCAGGGTACTACTTCTTCTTTATGCAAAAAGACGAGCCTGTCGCTGAAGCGCCGCTTAAGCCTGAAAAAGAGGTGGGTCCAAAAGAGGAACCAAAACCTATCATGGATTTGGAAGTGCCTGCTCCAGAGGTCACCGAATACTATGTCACAGAACGCCGCATCAACGTGTATAACAAACCCGATAACCAATCATTGATTGTTGATGCTCTATATAAGGGTGAGAAAGTATCGGTGCTGGAGAAAGCTGATGGTTGGTTTCGCCTCTCGGATTACATTGTTTATGAAGAGGGCGGGGAAGAAACGGCAGAATGGGTCGATGCGAAAGAGCTATCGGATTCACAACCGGTGATTAAAGAACAAGAGCGCTTGGAAATATTGGACAGCTACTTACAAAAGTCCGATGATTTGAAAGTACACTTAGATATATTCCGTAATAAAACGCAGCAATTGCTTGATGACGAAACGTGTGCGCCTAGTGACTTCGAAGAGCTTGGAGGATGGGTTCGCTCTGTGACGTATAAAAAGCGCAATGTGTATTTCATATATTGCGGCGGGCTAGAACAAGAAAACAAAATCTATTTAGATGTCGATAAAGGTGAAATATTTTATCGATGAATGTCTGTTGAACGCTGGTGGATGTTGTTTTCCAAGGTTGGAAACAGAGATTTATAACTTTTTAGTTGTTAACTATAAGCAATAGGAATACTATCTGCGAGCTGAGTTGAAGAACTCGGCTCGTTTTGTTTTAAGTGAGCTATCATGCCTTGGATTTACGTTAGAAAACTGTTTTTGCTGCTACTTGCAATGGTGCTATCGCCAATGCAAGCTTCTGCTGCGCAGTTAGAGCATAAATCGCATTTACCTCACTTCTCTAAGTTACAACCTTTTACGGTTGCTAACTCCGCAACGAACTCTCCGGTTGATATCTCCGAGCTGACAGAAGAGTCTACTCAGTCTCCTGTTTCAGAGGGGCATGCCAGCCAAGATTCATTCGCTATTTTTAACTCTCAGCGTTGGACATCGCACCTACGTGAGAATATCGACGACGAACATGTTGATTTCGTTGGCGATCTAACCAGTCCTTTTTACGCCGATGCTGGTTATGCTTATAGCCTAATGGACATCAGTTGGCGTCAAAACCAATCTACCTTTCACCATTTTGTTAGTGACCATCGCATTGCTGGTTGGAAAGACACTAATGCCATGTACGTCGCTCTCAATAGTCAGTTTTCAGCTTAAACACCATCACTCTGCACATCTTGTGCATTCTTAACACGACAACATTTTTACAGGGCGAGTGATCGTTCTGCGCATTCCATACCTGCTTTTAGTTGGGTAATCGTTTTGTCGTGTCTTGAATTTAACTATTTGAATATTCACTGATTAGTGAATGGATGATGTTTACATGAAGAAAACACCGAAACCACAAAAAACCAGAAAAGTGCTGAACCATTACTCAGCATGGAAATATGTCGTATTAATTACGACCGTTATCATCTTAACTTTGAGCGCAATCCCAACTTGGTTTGGCGAGCAGCCGTCTATTCAGGTTACGTTTGCTGACCAAAACAACAGTGCGATGTCAGTGGTTCAATTGGATCAGCTATTAAAGTCGCATCACATTCCTGCGTCGAAGATCATTGAGAAAGACGGCCAAACTACAATCGTTTTCGATGGCGAAGATGCACAAAGTAAAGCGAGGGCTCTGTTAAACGAACAATTGAACAAAGACGACAGCATTACGTTCTCTTACGTATCGGTTGCACCAGAGTGGCTAAATGAAATGGGCTTTAGCCCAATCAAGCTAGGTTTGGATTTACGTGGTGGTGTGCAATTCCTACTGAACGTAGATGTAAATAAAGCATTCGAAGAACAACGTGACGCATTAGTAGACGAGATCAAAGCAAGCCTTCGTGAAGAGCGTGTTCGTGGTGTTCAGGTTCGCGCCGAAGCGGGCAACCACATTGCGGTAAACAGTGAAAACGAGGAAGGCTTGAAAGCAGCAAGCCAATTCCTTCGCCAAAACTACCCTGGCTGGACGATGACAAGCACAGACCGAGGCTTTGAACTTCAACCAAGTGAACAAAACATCCAAGAGTTCCAAACGACTACGTTGCAACAAAACTTGAAGATCATGCGCGGTCGTATAGAAGAACTCGGTATTACCGAGGCGATGGTTCAACGTCAAGGTAAAGAGAGTATTCGTATCGAACTTCCTGGTGTTCAAGATCCTGCCCAAGCGAAAAACGTTATCGGTGCAACAGCGAGTCTTGCTTTCTATGAAGTGAAAGATGCAAGCCAAGCACGAAGCAGCCAAGATCTTGTTCTAAAAGACAACGATGGCCGTACCGTTATTCTTGCTAAACGTCCTGTCCTTACTGGTGAGCACATTGTAAACGCACGTGCCGGCGTGGATAAAATGGGCATGTCAGAAGTAAACATCTCTCTAGACCACGCGGGTGGTAAGAAGATGAGTGACTTCTCCGCGACTCACATTGGTAAGCCTATGGCGACCGTGTACCGTGAGTACAATACAAATGAACGCGGCATGACAGAGCGCAGTGAACGTGTCATCAGTGTTGCAACGATTCAATCTCAACTTGGTAGCCAATTCCGCATCACAGGTGCTGGCAGCATGGATGAAGCGCAACAACTAGCTTTGCTTCTGCGTGCAGGCTCTCTAACTGCCCCAGTAACGATTGTTGAAGAGCGCACAATTGGTGCTTCTCTTGGTGCAGAAAACATTCAAAACGGCTTTGCTGCGCTTGCGCTAGGTATGGGCTTAACGCTCACCTTTATGGCGCTTTGGTACCGTCGTTTAGGTTGGGTTGCAAACGTAGCACTTTGTGCAAATATGCTTTGCTTGCTTGGCTTAATCGCGCTGCTTCCAGGCGCGGTACTTACATTGCCTGGTATTGCCGGTTTGGTATTGACCGTAGGTATGGCAGTGGATACCAACGTAATTATCTTTGAACGTATTAAGGACAAAATGCGAGAGGGTCGCAGCTTCGCTCAAGCGATTGACCTCGGTTTTGACAGTGCATTTGCAACCATCCTTGATGCCAACATCACCACCATGATCACAGCAGTGATTCTATACGCGATCGGTAACGGTCCAATTCAGGGCTTTGCTTTAACACTAGGCTTGGGTCTGATGACCAGTATGTTTACTGGCGTATTCGCTTCTCGTGCAATGATTAATTTAATTTGGGGCCGTGATGGCCGTCGTGATGTAAGGGTTTAAATCATGGTTGAAATGCTAAAACAAAATATCCGCAAGATTCGTTACTTCACAACGTTTGTTTCTGTTGTTCTAACGGTCATTGCGCTGGTCGCCCTTGGTATGAAGGGACTAAACTTAGGTCTTGATTTCACTGGTGGTATGGTTACCGAAGTGAAAGTCGATAAACAACTAACGAACCACGATTTATTGAATGCACTGCAACCTAAGTTGGGTGACTCGACATCAGTAACTCGTTCTGGTGAGGATGGTCGTTGGGTGATTCGCTATTCAGCACCAACAGAGGGTCAAACTTTACCAAGTGTGGCAGAGACGCTTAAGCCGATCTCACATGAAGTGAAAGTTGTAAGTAACAGTATCGTAGGGGCTCAAGTAGGTCAGGATTTGTTCGATCAAGGTGGTTTAGCGCTACTGGTTTCAGTACTGACAATTCTTGGTTACTTGTGTTTCCGCTTTGAGTGGCGTTTAGCAAGTGGTTCATTGTTCGCTCTTGCGCACGACGTTATTCTCGTTCTGGGTTTCTTTGCTATTACCCAAATGGAATTCAATTTAACGGTGTTCGCAGCGATTCTCGCTATTCTCGGTTACTCGTTGAATGACTCGATTATCATTGCAGACCGAATTCGTGAGTTACTGGTTGCTAAGCAAAGTTGGAAAACGGAACAAATTAACGATGAAGCGGTACTGGCGACGTTCTCCCGTACTATGGTGACGTCTGGTACAACGCTTATCACTGTTGGAGCACTATGGATAATGGGGGGCTCAGCTCTTGCTGGTTTCTCAACAGCAATGTTTATCGGCGTACTATCGGGTACGTGGTCATCTATCTCGATTGGTACGGTGCTTCCGGAATGGTTGAAGCTAGAACCAAAACACTACCTACCAGTAGAGATCGACACTGCACCATAATGTTTGGTGTGTAAACCAATCAGAATAGATATTTGGTCATCATTGCTGGTTAAAATCGCTGATAGCTACGTTATAGATTTTGTAGGTAGGTTAACTAGTTAGCTGCAATCTATGCCTTGCTCTAAGCGATTTTTCTTGCGCGATGATGTGACCATCTACTTACCCTGATTGGTATAGGTAAAAGTGCTTGCGCCACTCAACTTGAGTGGCGCTTTTTTATCTAGAGAAACGAGAAATAAAATAAAAGAAGGTGTTACTTAACGCGCATTAGGCGATGCTTCACTGAACCAAGATCGAACTCTATGATTTGGGAACGCTTCATCGATTCAACTTTGGTGAGCATGGCATCTTGATAACCTTTCTTCTTCATCCACTGTAATGGTTCCGAAAAGCTGTCCTCATTCACCACATAAGACTCGCCTTTGTGCTCTCCCGTATAGACGTTTACTACCCACACGCGAGCCTGAAAATCGAGCGCCTCACGAATGGTCTGTTTGAACTTATCTAAGATGTGTGTCATTGCTTGCTGAATTAGCTCAATAACAACCAAACACCGACACCCATCATCAAAGTGCCTGCAATTCGGTTCATCAAGCGCACGTTTTTTGATTGGCCTAGTAAACGTTTAAGTCCTTTGCCACCAGTAGCGTAAAGAGACATACAGATGAACTCAAATAGCAAAATAATAGAGACGAGAACAACAAGTTGAGGCGTGAGTGCTGCACTTTGATCGATAAACGGAGGGAGAAGTGAAATCATGAACGCCCACCCCTTTGGATTTGCGATGGCTGTAATAAACCCTTGAAGTACCAAATCCCAGTTACCACTAGTCGGGACATCAATACTATCAACATTGATTGCGAGCTTACCTCGTGAACGCCACATTTCAATTCCCAGATAGAGCAGGTAGCTAGCGCCAATCAGTTTGAGCGCAGTAAACAGCCATGGGTAGTTGAGCATGATTGCGGCAATACCAAGTACTGCAGAGACAGAAACCAGCGCCACCCCAACTAATTCTCCTGCCATCATCCACAGGGTTCTTCGGTAGCCGATGCTCATGCCTAACGTGAGCGCGAGTGTCATACACATGCCAGGCGTGATAGAAACAAAGAAAAAGGTGGGGATAAACATGGTCAGCAAAGCGGTATTCATATTAGTGATTATTGTATTATTAGCTAGTCAGGCAACAAAGATAGTGCAAAGTGCTCTTCGATGCCATAGATAAAAGTCGTTACCTTCTTGGACATCCATCTACCTTTCAACTATTTAATAAAAATAAAATAGTAATTAAATGATTGCGACATATTAGTGCTTGCATGCACCAAATGGTGACATTTATAAAAAATCGGTTTTTAAATAAGCCTATATTAAGGAAAATGTTTCAGGATTTTTATTTATTTTACGTTGATTTAATTGTCATTAAAGGTTTGATGCTAATTTAAGTTTTAATGCAAGATGACATCTAAATAAATGATGTATTTAATATTTGTAAGGTCATCTATTGGAACTATTACTCCAATGATTTAATTGAGAATTATTAGTTTAGAAACCAAAGATGATCTTTCACTCTTTGCAAATGCAATAAACATAAAAATTCGTATAAGTGACTGAAATAATGTTGGTTTTAATCATTGTTGATTAAGTTGTCTATAATTTAAGTCTTTTTGAATCAATTGCTTAAGTGCACTCAACCTTTCTATAACATTTCATTGCTAGTGAGATCTAAATCAATCTTATGCAAATTAATGAGTTTTTTATTTGAAATGTAATATTTCTAGGTTAACTTAAAATAAAAGGCAGCAGAGGATTTGTTGCCACAAGAATAAATTTATATGTCAGTTGGCGAAATATTTCGCCAGTGTCTTAATTCGCTTTTTAATGCCGTTAAGAATGGAGTCTTCAATGAAGAAAGTCGCTTTGATCACTGGATCAAAAGGCGGAATTGGTTCTGCTATTTCCTCTCAATTAGTTAATGATGGTTACCGAGTAATTGCTACTTACTTTACTGGTAACTATGAGTGTGCGTTGGAATGGTTTAATGAAAAAGGGTTCAATAAAGATCAGGTACGTCTTTTTGAACTAGATGTAACTAACACCGCTCAATGTGCTGAAAAACTAGCACTTTTACTTGAGGAAGAAGGAACCGTTGATGTCGTCGTCAATAATGCAGGAATCACACGCGATGGCGTGTTTAAAAAGATGACTGCACAAGCTTGGAACGACGTCATTAATACCAACCTAAATAGCTTGTTCAACGTGACACAGCCGCTTTTTGCAACCATGTGCGAAAAAGGTGGTGGTCGTATTATTAACATCTCTTCTGTTAATGGTCTGAAAGGCCAGTTTGGTCAAGCAAACTATTCAGCGGCTAAGGCTGGCATGATTGGTTTTTCTAAAGCATTAGCATATGAGGGGGCTCGCTCCGGCGTAACGGTAAACGTTATTGCTCCGGGTTACACAGGGACACCAATGGTTGAACAAATGAAACCGGAAGTGCTGGAGTCTATCACCAACCAGATCCCAATGAAGCGTTTAGCAACGCCTGAAGAAATTGCATCATCCGTAAGCTTCTTAGTGAGTGATGCAGGCGCTTACATCACCGGTGAAACACTTTCGGTGAACGGCGGCCTATACATGAGCTAAGGAGAAGATGATGGAAAAAGTATTTGTTATTGCAGCGAAACGTACACCGATTGGCGCGTTTGGCGGAAGCTTAAAAAACACGTCAGCGGGCAATCTAGCGGCGGTTGCAATTAAAGGTGCGCTTGAGGCGGCATCACTAACGGGCGATAAAGTTGATGAAGTGATCGTTGGTAACGTTATCGCAGCAGGGCAAGGTATGGGCGTTGGTCGTCAAGCCGCGATGTTTGCCGGTATTCCCGAGTCTGTGCCAGCTTATGGCGTGAACATGGTTTGCGGCAGTGGTATGAAAACTGCCATGGATGGCGTTTCTCATATTCGCAGTGGCGATGCACAAGTGGTTGTGGCTGCAGGTGTCGAGGTAATGTCACAAATCCCATTCATCGTGCCTAGCGTTGTACGTGATGGCAATAAGATGGGCAACATGGAGTTGAAAGATCTCCTCATTGCTGACGGTTTGACGGACGTTTACAACCAATACCACATGGGTGTTACCGCCGAAAATGTTGCGAAAGAGGTTGGTTTGACGCGCCAACAGCAAGACGAATATGCGCTAGCGAGCCAACAAAAGGCTGTCGCTGCGATTGAAGCGGGTAAGTTCAAAGACGAAATTGTGCCGGTCGAAGTTAAACAACGTCGTGAAACCGTCGTGTTTGATACGGATGAATACCCTAAAGCAAACGCAACACTGGAAGGCTTGAGTAAACTGCGCCCAGCTTTTGACCGTGAAGGTACGGTAACAGCAGGCAACGCTTCCGGCATTAATGACGGTGCTAGTGCCATTATCCTTGCTTCTGAGAGTGCAGTTCAGGAACTCGGCTTAACGCCAATCGCTGAAATCGTAAGTTATGCGCAGTCTGGTCTGGATCCAAAAATTATGGGTCTTGGTCCGGTTGAATCGGTAAACAAAGCGTTGAACAAAGCCGACCTGAAAACCAGCGATATTGACGTTTATGAGTTGAATGAAGCCTTTGCTGCACAAGCTTTGGGTGTGATTCATAAATTGGCAGAAACCAACCAAGTTCCCGTGAGCTCAATTCAAGACAAAGCCAACTTTAATGGTGGTGCAATCGCATTGGGCCACCCTCTAGGTGCATCAGGTAACCGCATTTTGGTTACGTTAGTACACGAACTTCACAAACAAGACGGTCAGTACGGTGTTGCTTCACTTTGTGTAGGCGGCGGTATGGGCACGGCTGTGGTTGTAAAAGCAGTTAAGTAGTTATTTAAACGGATATTTTAATTCTTTCTCTAGGAGATAAACCATGTACACTGATTTCTTCAAAACTTTTAGCGATCAAACTGAAAAGAACCTTGAACCATACTTGAAGTTCAACAAGCTAGTGACCAAGAATGTAGAAGTGCTTACAGAGCTTCAACTGAATGCAATCCGCACATATAGCGAAGTTGGCCTAAACCAAATGAAAGCAGCGTCAGAAATCAAAGACGTCACTTCTTTAACGGCGTTTAACAGCCAGCAACTAAGCGTGCTTACAAAGCTTTCTCAACAAATGATGGATGACAGCAACAAGTTGCAATCTATCGCAAAAGAATTCAAAGAAGACGTTGAACAAATGACTTCGGAAAATCTAAAGACTGTTACTCCTGCGTAATACGTCCACTTTTCGCCGCCCGAGTTCTTGGGCGGCGTTATTCTTTCCGAATATAGGAGTAAGACTATGTTTCAGCACTTCTTTTCGGACTATCTTGTTAAGCTTCAAGAAACCAATCATCAGTGGTGGCATGATTTCGAAGTCAACAAGGCAGTCGTGAATTCTCCTTTGAATAAGGCCATGCAAGAAGTGAACTTCGAAGATACGGCTAAACTGTTCGAACAAGCCGCCAATCAACCAGCTGCGATTTTAAAACTCCAAGCTGAGTGGTGGGAGCAACAACTGCAAATATGGCAGAACGTGGCGTTAGCTGGTAATCAGGCACAAATCATCGAAGCAGAGAAGGGCGATAAGCGTTTCTCTAACGAAGCTTGGCAAAACGAAGCGATGTACAGCTTCATCAAACAATCCTACCTATTGTTTAGTAAGACTTATCTCGACACTCTGGATTCTATAGAAGGGTTGGATGAGAAGACGAAAGAACGTATTACCTTCTTCTCTCGCCAAGCCATCAATGCACTCTCTCCTTCAAACTTTATCGCGACTAACCCAGAGCTGCTTAAACTGACGTTAGAGCAAAATGGTGAGAACCTTCTAACGGGTTTGGAAAAGCTGAAAGAGGACGTAGAGTCAAGCGCAGACATTCTGAAAGTACGAATGACAAACAACAATGCTTTCCGTGTTGGTGATGATGTGGCGACAACCGCAGGCGATGTTGTGTTTCAAAATGAGTTGTTTGAGCTCATTCAATACCGTCCTTTGACAGAAAAAATCAATGCAACGCCACTGCTTATCGTCCCGCCGTTTATCAACAAATACTACATCCTTGATCTAACCGCGAAGAACTCAATGGTTCGTTGGTTGTTAGAGCAAGGTCATAGCGTGTTTATGATGTCGTGGCGCAACCCAGGTAAAGAGCAAGCTCAAGTTGAGTTTGGTGACTACGTGACGGAAGGCGTCGCCAAAGCAGTTACGGCCATCGAAGACGTAACGGGCCAAGAGCAGATAAATGCGGCTGGTTACTGTATTGGTGGTACGGTCTTGGCCAGTACCGTGGCGTACTATGCTGCGAAACGTATGAAGAAACGCATTAAATCTGCAAGCTTCTTTACCACTCTACTGGACTTCTCTCAGCCGGGCGAAGTAGGGGCGTACATCAACGATACCATCATCAGTGCAATTGAGACGCAAAACAACGCGAAAGGTTACATGGATGGCCGCTCACTCAGTGTTACCTTCAGCCTATTACGCGAGAACAGTCTGTACTGGAACTACTATGTGGACAATTACCTCAAAGGCAACAGCCCTGTAGACTTCGATCTTCTGTACTGGAACAGCGACAGCACCAATGTGAGCGCTGCTTCCCACAACTTCTTATTGCGTGAACTCTATCTAGAGAACAAGCTTGTTCAAGACAAGGGCGTGAAGATCGGTGGCGTCTGGATCGATCTGAATAAGATTAAGATCCCGAGCTACTTTGTATCGACCAAAGAAGACCATATCGCATTGTGGCAAGGAACCTATCGTGGTGCACTCAATACTGGCGGCAATAAGACCTTTGTGTTGGGTGAGTCTGGTCATATCGCGGGGATCGTTAACCATCCTGCTAAAAATAAGTATGGCTACTGGTTAAACGACAACCTTGATGATTCTGCTGATGAATGGTTTAACAATGCTAACCATCAGGAGGGTTCTTGGTGGACACACTGGCATCAATGGTTAATGCAGTTCAACCCAGAAGAGCAGGTCGAACCTTTCCCAGTTGGCTCTGAGAAAAATCCGGCTATTGATGAAGCTCCAGGTCAATACGTTCGACAAGTTCTGCCTATTAAAGAGTCCTAAACTGCTCCTCACAGCAGTATTATTTGGCGGCCTATAGGGTCGCCTTTTTTGTTTCTGGCGTACCTTAAGGGAACTTGGGAGGCTTAGTGAAGCTATAAAGCGTGAGTCGTGGTAATCAGAGTTTGAGTCGGTTGTGGGTAGAAAAAACTTCTTCGAGCTTTGCCAGTGCTATTGAATTGTCAGAACTACAAAGAAAAAACGCCAAGTAAATGCTTGGCGTTTTCCGTCAACAAAATAGGCAAAAATGTTGACTGACTAGAGGTAAATTACACCTCTTTATCCTTACCTAGTGAAAGTAGCCATAGAGAGACTGCTGCTACCCCCACAAAGCCGGAAAGAATAATCACGGGCATTGCGCTATATCCAAGGAAATGCCAGATAAAGGATTCTAGATTGCTCATTGTCTGTGTTTCTCCTTATTGCCAGCCTTCAACACCGTGCATGTCAGGCAGTTTGTGTGCGATACCTTTGTGGCAATCTACACACGTTTTTTCGCCTGAAGCAAGCGCAGTTGAGTGTTGTTCTGCTGCACGTTTACCCTGTTGTGAGTAGTCCATGAAATCGAACTCATGACAGTTACGACACTCAAGAGAGTCGTTCTTCTTCATTCGTGCCCATTCACGTTCTGCTAAGTGCTCGCGACGTGCTTGGAATTTCTCTGGTGTATCGATGGTCTTCGTCACGTAGTGAGCAAACAACTCTTTTGACGCTTGAACTTTACGGACGATCTTATCTGTCCATTCATGTGGTACGTGACAGTCTGAACAGATAGCACGAACGCCAGAGCGGTTAGAATAGTGGATTGTCTCTTGGATTTCAGCAACGATTGGTGCGTGACAGCCAGAACAGAATTCCTCTGTGTTGGTTGCTTCCATACCTGTGTTGAATGCCCCCCAAAAGAGAAGACCACCGGCAAAGCCAAGAAATAAAACAACACCAGCGGCAGCTTTACTTGGGCGTGATAGCCTCTTCCAAAACGCTTTAAGTATTTTCATAAGTAACCTCTTAGTACTCGCGTTTCAATTACTGAAGCGAATCGACTGCCTTAAACTCGTTTTCCACTAGCGGAGTAGCACTGGTTTGTGGAACGTGACATTGCAAACAGAAGTAGCGACGTGGAGACATGTCTGCCAATACCGCGTCTTCTCGGTTAACGTAGTGCGTTACACTGATTTTGGTAGCGCCTGCGTCTTTAGCGTTTTTCCAGCTGTGACATGCTAGACATTTGTTTGCGTTCAAAGACACCTCGTAGTTACGAATGCTATGTGGGATCAGCGGTGGCTGATAAACAAAGCTGTCTTCAACGATTTGATCTTTTGGAAAATCTTTAAAGTCATCCGCAGGACGTGTGTCTTCAAGCTGTGCAGTGCCGCGTAGCGAGTCTAGACCGCCTGTGCCGCCAGGGTTGTCCAATTCAGCTTGCGCAACGCCTGTCAACAAAGCACCTACAGATAAAAGTGCGACAAGTAATTTTTTCATCATTTCATCTCCGCCTTTAAGGCTAAAATTCTTTTCTAGGCCGCCGCGCTGGCGGCCTGTGCATTCGTTATTTGACGGTTAAGCAATCTTAGTGATTTTGACTGGACACTTTTTAAAGTCTGTCTGTTTAGACAATGGGTCCGTCGCATCAAGGATCAGCTTGTTGATCAAAATACGAGCATCAAAGAACGGTACGAATACCAAGCCTTTTGGCGGACGGTTACGGCCGCGAGTTTCTACACGAACGCGTACTTCACCACGTTTGTTTGCCATCAGAACTTCTTCCCCGCGGCGAACGTTGCGAGCTTTAGCGTCGTCAGGGTGCATGTAACACACCGCATCTGGAACCGCTTTGTATAGCTCTGGAACACGGCGCGTCATTGTACCTGTATGCCAATGTTCAAGAACTCGGCCTGTACATAGCCACATATCGAACTCTTCGTTAGGCACTTCTGGTGGCGCTTCGTATGGTGCAGAGATGATCTTCGCTTTGCCATCTGCATTGCCGTAGAAGTCCCAACCTGAACCTGCTTTCGCGTACGGGTCAGAGCCTTCTTTAAAGCGCCATTGTGTTTCTTTGCCATCAACAACCGGCCAGCGTAGACCGCGTACTGTGTGGTAAACATCATATGGTGCTAAGTCGTGACCGTGACCACGACCAAACGTCGCGTACTCTTCGAACAGACCTTTCTGTACGTAGTAACCGAAGTGGTGCGCGTCATCGTTCATCTCACGCGCTTCTTCGATAGGGAACTTGTCCACTTGACCATTCTTGAACAGCATGTCGTACATGGTTTTGCCACGGTATTCCGGTGCTTTAGCAAGTAACTCTTCTGGCCACACTTCTTCCATCTTGAAGCGTTTCGAGAATTCCATTACTTGCCATAGGTCAGACTTCGCATCACCAATTGTACCAACTTGTTGGTACCATGCTTGAGTACGACGCTCAGCATTACCGTATGCGCCTTCTTTCTCAATCCACATCGCGGTAGGAAGGATAAGGTCTCCAGCTTGCGCGGTTGCGGTTGGGTATGGGTCAGATACGACGATGAAGTTTTCTGGGTTACGGTAACCAGGAAGACGCTCAGCGTTGATGTTCGGACCAGCTTGCATGTTGTTGTTACATTGAACCCAGTAACAGTTTAGAACGCCGTCATGCAACATACGGTCTTGCAGTACTGCGTGGAACCCCGGTTTCGGTGGGATAGTGCCTTCCGGTAGCTTCCAGATATTTTCTGCAATCTTACGGTGTTTAGGGTTAGCAACGACCATATCTGCTGGTAAGCGGTGAGCAAATGTACCAACTTCACGAGCCGTACCACACGCTGATGGTTGGCCTGTTAGTGAGAATGGGCTGTTACCCGGAGTCGCAATCTTGCCGGTTAGTAGGTGGATGTTGTAAACCAAGTTGTTCATCCATACGCCACGAGTATGTTGGTTCATACCCATCGTCCATAGAGACATCACTTTTGTGTTTGGATCCGCGTATTGCTTCGCAAGCTCAATCAGTTTTTCTTTTTCAACGCCAGAGATCTCTGACGCTTTCTCAACCGTATATGGTGCTACAGACTTTTTGTATTCTTCGAATGAGATAGAAGTTAGCTTGCCAGAGTTCGGATTCTTCGCTGCCTTTTGTAGTGGGTCGTCGTCACGTAGACCGTAACCAATATCAGTGTCAGCTTGGGTGAAGTTAGTATGCTTGTTTACAAAATCCCAGTTCACTGCATCATTTTCGATGATGTAGTTTGCGATGAAGTTAGCAATCGCTAGGTCAGACTGAGGATTGAAAATGTAGCCGTGATCTGCCAACTCAAATGAACGGTGGTAGTAAGTAGAAAGCACGTTCACTTTAACGTGAGGGTGGCTTAGGCGACGGTCAGTAATACGAGTCCAAAGTACAGGGTGCATTTCTGCCATGTTTGAACCCCAAAGAACGAATGCGTCTGCGTTCTCGAAGTCATCGTAACAACCCATTGGCTCATCGATACCAAATGCACGCATGAAGCCAACTACAGCAGATGCCATACAGTGACGCGCGTTAGGGTCGATATTGTTAGAGCGGAAACCTGCTTTCATCATTTTTGCAGCAGCGTAACCTTCCATTACTGTCCATTGACCAGAACCGAACATACCCACGCTGGTTGGGCCTTTTTTCTCTAGAGATGCTTTCCATTTCTCTGCCATGATGTCGAAAGCAGCGTCCCAAGAGATCGGTGCGAAATCACCGTTCTTATCATATTTACCATCTGTCATACGCAGCATTGGCGTAGTCAGACGATCTTGGCCATACATGATTTTTGAAAGGAAGTAACCTTTGATACAGTTCAGGCCTTTGTTTACCGGCGCTTCAGGGTCACCCTGTGTTGCTACTACTTTACCGTTTTGAGTACCAACAAGAACAGAACAGCCTGTACCACAGAAACGACAAGGCGCTTTGTCCCATGTGATTTTGGTTTGATCAGAGCTTGCAATCAGGTTTGTTGCAGAAGCTGGTAGTGTAATACCTGCGACAGCAGCAGCTGATGCAGCCGCGTTTGCTTTCACAAACGCACGTCTTGTCATTTTCATACTTCACCCTCAATTTGGGAATGTTGTGTTCCAGTGTCTTTTTCGTCCGTTTCTTCTAGCCCAGTTTCGATTTGGTGATAAACCAAAACCGTGCTCAAGACATTCGGTAAATTATTAATCGCATCGATAGTGTCTGTGATGAAACCTTGGTTCTCTGTTTCAAGCACAACGATGATTTTGCCTTCAGGACTGTCGCCGTAGATTTCCGCATTTTCATATGTTTCGATCTGGGTTTTCGTCTCTGCTAAATGTTCAGGCAGAACATGCACTACCAGACTTGAAATATGCACTTCGTTTAGTGACATACGTCTCTCTCGTTTTATTGCCTTTCACCGACCACTGACGGTTCAGGCTGTTATATTGCTCACATTGATGGATGAAGTAGGGCACACTGAAACGCATGCGCCGCAGCCGTTACACTCATCAAGGTCTAAATTTGGTTGTGCCACCTTGCCCAGTTCCAATTTGAACCGGATTGCCATTGGGTCACACATGTCCCCGCAGCTTCGGCACTCGACATTTTGCTTAGCTAAACAACTATCGGTGATGCTCGCTTTTGCCTGCCATGGCTGTTCTGTTTCTGATAAGAACAAGGGTTCAGGACAAACATTGGCGCATTGATAACAAAAAGTGCATTCATCGATAGAAAAGTCGACCGCAGGAAATCCACCGTCGCTTTTGATTATAATTTTGGTTTCACATGCCTCGACGCATTTACCGCAACGAGTGCAGTCGTCTGTAAACTGCGTTGGCTTCGCTATCCAAGGAAGACGTAAGGAATTATCCTGTTGCGTTTTTCTAGCAAAAAGTCTTCTTCGAGAAAGGTCTACCACTTAGTCACCTCAAAATTTGAAACCCAAACTAAGCATAGTCCACAATTTCATTAATAAACTGTCATTTAAGTACACGAAATTGTAGTTTTTGACATATATCTATAAATACCTCTTAGGGGGTAATTCGAATGCAATATTGTTTTGGATCAATAAATTCCGACGCAGGTGATCACATATTGATAAAGTTGAAAGATAATACGTGTTGTATAAAGGCAAACATGGTTATCAAATGAGCGGAGTTCAGAGTTGTTTAAAAATGTGAAAAAGTCAGTAACACGTACAATTGCATCTGCCATGATGTTGATTTTACTTCTTTCTGTGGCGACTACTGGCTTTGCTATTTTCACTTTAGCATCAAGCTTGAACGATGCAGAGGCAGTAAACGTTGCTGGTTCAATGCGAATGCAGAGTTATCGGTTAGCTCATGATATTCAAAGTGAATCTGTTGATTATTCTTCACACATTGATTTATTTGAAGCTTCAATCTATTCACATTCTATGAGAGCGCTTCAGCATTGGACGGTGCCCGAAGACATCACAAAAGACTATTACCGGCTGATTCTGCGTTGGCATGAACTTAAATCGGTATTAAAGAGCCAAGATCGGACTCAATACTTGGTTTTAGTCGCTGGTTTTGTTCAACAAATTGATGCCTTTGTTTTTAAGCTACAAAACTATTCTGAGCAAAAACTCATCAACCTAGCATGGATTGGTGGGTTGGGGCTTGGCGGGATTCTGTGCGCAAGCATGTTTGTTGTGCATTTTATTCGGTTAGAAGTGGTAAGGCCGTTACGCGCTTTGGTAGCGGCAAGTGAGCAGATTAAAAACCGCTCATTTGATGTGTCTCTCAATGTATCAAGTGACAATGAGATGGGCATTTTAACCCGAACATTCAATCGGATGGCGATGGATCTAGGCAATTTGTATCGTGGTCTTGAAAAAGCGGTTGATGAGAAAACTCGCAAGTTACAACACGCAAATCAGTCGCTCCAAGTACTCTACGATTCGTCAAAAGAGCTGACGGCGTCACGTATTCATCAAGAAAATTTTCAGGCGATTTTACAACATATTGCAAGTTTGGAAGGAATTCGTGCAGTTAAGCTTGAAATTGACCAAATTGGTGAGCCAAATTGGATACTGACTGAAGGGGAAAAGTGCCGACACGGTTGTGATACCGATTGTCACAGTGAGACATTAACGTTAGATGGTGAGCATCTTGGTTATTTACATTGGAAAGCCGGATTACCTTGCCCAAATGAAACATTGATTGGCAACTTTGTCCAAATCTTATCTCGTGCGGTATATTACAATCGTGCGCAGCGACAAGCCGAGCAGTTGTTGTTGATGGAAGAGCGAGCAACCATTGCCCGAGAGTTGCATGACTCTTTAGCACAGGCTTTGTCTTATTTAAAAATACAAGTCTCGTTGCTTAAACGCAGTGTGAAGAATATTCCCGATGAGAAAGCGATAGCCCAAACCAATCAGGTGATTGCTGAGCTTGATACCGGATTGTCAGCCGCGTACACCCAATTACGTGAACTTTTGACCACCTTCCGTCTTACGATCAAAGAAGGCAGTTTTGGGCAAGCGCTTCAAGAAATGGTCGCGACGTTAGACGAACAAACAACAGCGGAAATCTCTTTGAATAATAAGCTTTCATCAACGGAATTAGACGCGCATCAACAGGTGCATCTACTACAGTTGATCAGAGAAGCGACAATAAATGCGATAAAACACGCTCAAGCTAAGAATATTAAGATCCAATGTCTTGATTCTGGTGGGAAAGTCACAGTGACCGTAGCCGATGATGGTATAGGCTTTGATCAACAGAACGAGAAATTAAATCATTATGGTATGAGTATCATGCAAGAACGTGCTGCAAGATTGCACGCCGACCTCAGTATAGAGGCAGAAAAAAATGATGGTTGTATCGTGAGACTAGAATTCCAACATAGTAAGGAAGTAAACATTGACAGTGTGTAAAGTAATGCTGGTGGACGATCACCCACTCATGAGACGTGGTATTCATCAGTTGCTAAGTTTTGAGTCAGACTTTGAAGTTATCGCAGAGGCCAGTAGTGGTGCGGATGCGGTCGCAAAAGCTCACGAACTCGAGCTGGATTTGGTGCTTCTGGATCTGAATATGAAAGGCATGTCTGGGTTGGACACGCTTAAAGCACTTCGTGCCGATGGTTGTGAAGCTCGCATTGTAATCCTGACGGTTTCTGATAGCCCTGCGGATATTGAAGCGATTGTGCGTAGCGGAGCAGACGGATACTTACTAAAAGATACCGAGCCAGATGAATTAGTTGAGCTACTAAAACAAGCACATGAAGGTGACAAGGCCTACAGCCAAGCGGTTGCGAAATACTTGAACGAGCGTTCAGGACAAGAGGATGTGTTTGACTCGCTGACCGATCGCGAGACGCAGATCCTGCAAGAGGTAGCACGTGGCTTCCGTAATAAACAGATCGCAGATCGCCTGTTTATCTCTGAGTCGACGGTAAAAGTACACATGAAGAGTCTACTCAAAAAGCTGAAAGTACCTTCACGTACTGCAGCAACCGTGCTTTACCTAGAGCGCTTTGGTGAAATTAAGTAACTTACTCTGAGTGCTTTAGATGCAAAAACCGCCCAAATTTAGGCGGTTTTTTATTTGTCTGGGCGAATAGAGTACAAATCGCTATTGTATTTACCGCACTCTAAATAGTAATGATGTGCCGCTTTCTTATCTTCCGCGACCACTCTCATACTGTGTATTTTCCCCTGTTCAAAGTAACGAATTTCGTACTCTACAATCGTATCAAGTTGCTCAGCAGCAGCCATGCTACGCCTCCATAAACTATCCTGTTGTTATTGATGCAATTTATATGCCATTTAAGGAACGCCGTCTCGTTCATATTTTGGTCGATAATTGCGCACTAACTCACTTTTTTGCGGATAGTTGTGATAAAAAAGTTAATTTCAAACTCTATATACTACGAGGGTGGCAAAAAGACTTTGCCATACTGACGAAAGTTTGCCGCAATACTAAGTGATTTAGGGTGAGTATAGAACTTAATCAATAAAAAAGGGAATATGGATCGGTGATGAAATTTAAAAGTTTATCCAATAAAGCGGTTCGATATGGATTTGTATTGATATCTATTGTGTTGTTAGCCGGATGTGCAAAAAAGTTTTTATACAGCAATATAGACTGGGTTGTGATTGAATATTTAGACGATTACGTTTCTCTTGATGGAGAGCAAGAGTCGTTGCTTGAAGAGCGTATTTTATTACTGGCCGATTGGCATAAAGAGGAAGAATTACCTTTATATATCGATCACTTAAAACAATTAGAGTCACTGAATAAAGACAACGTGACGCTAGAGTCATTGCAAGCGAACCGAGATCAAATGCGAGACCACTACCAACGTCTTGTCTCGAAAGCCGCGCCGGACCTCTTCTCGCTGAGTATGCAGTTAGACACTAAGCAAGAATCGGAGTTTGTCGACAGTGTAAAAGAGCGTTACAAAGAAAGAGATGAAAAATACGCAGAGAAAACGGAACAAGAGCTGCGAGAAATTGTCTTAGAGAATACAGAAGAGTGGATGGAAGAGTGGCTTGGTAAATTATCTAACCAGCAAAAAGTGCGCGCGAAACAACTTTCTAAAGAGGTGATTATAAATAGTCCGTTATGGCGAGATTACCGCTCGTCAATAATTCAGGAGTTAGAGTACCTTTTCGAAAATAAAACCAACACTGTTGTTTACCAGCAGGTATTCATGAAGCTCTTATTCGAGCCGGAAAGTTATTATAGTGATCAATTGAGGGACAATATTGATCGTAATATCGAACTGACGGATCAATTCACTCTAGATATATCCCAATCGATGAGTGATAAACAATGGCGACATTTTCATGGCAAAATTCGTGAATGGCGTGAGCTTGCTGAAGAACTACTGAATTAATACTCGATAAAACAATCTGTTAGTGTGAGTGCTGGTAGGGCATACCAGCACTTTCTGATGAAAAACTGATTCAAAGCAAATTCTTATTGTGGCATGAGCGTAACATGGCTTGTCGAACCATGTTGGATAGGATCCTCGCACACCCATGTATCCCTTGTGCGGGCCTTCACCCAAAACAATGAGAATAATTATGAAGCATTTAGTTGAAAGATTTCTTCGCTACGTCACGTTCGATACTCAATCAAATCCCCACGAGAGCGCCTGCCCAAGTACTGGCGGTCAGTTAGTTTTTGCTCAGCATTTAAAGAAAGAGATGCAGGAACTCGGATTGAGCAACGTAACCTTGAGTGATAACGGTTACCTAATGGCAAAATTACCGTCGAATGTTGATTACGCTGTGCCTGCTATCGGTTTTATTGCTCACATGGATACCGCGCCTGATGCTTCAGGCAAAAACGTAAATCCCCAGTTTATTGAAGATTACCAAGGCGGTGATATCGCTCTTGGTCTAGGTGATGAAGTGCTTTCTCCGGTGCAGTATCCAGATCTGCATGAACTTCATGGCCACAACCTAATTACCACTGACGGCACAACGTTGCTTGGCGCTGACAACAAAGCGGGTATTGCAGAGATTCTATCTGCCGTTGCTATGTTGATCGAAAACCCAGAAATCCCACACGGTGATATTTGTATCGGCTTTACTCCCGATGAAGAGATTGGTCGCGGTGCTGATTTGTTCGATGTAGAAAAGTTTGGCGCGCAATGGGCATACACTATCGACGGTGGCCCTCAAGGAGAATTGGAATACGAAAACTTCAACGCGACCAGTGCAGATGTTATTTTCCATGGCGTAAGTGTTCATCCAGGTACTGCTAAAGGTAAACTGGTTAACGCTATGAACTTGGCTGCGAAATTCCAAGTGCAGATGCCAGAAGATCAAACGCCAGAAACGACAGAAGGCTACGAAGGTTTCTTTCATCTTAAATCTGGTGAACTTGGTGTCGCCCGCAGTGAGCTAGGTTACATCATCCGTGATTTCGATCGTGAAGGACTTGAAAGCCGTAAAGCCTTTATGCAGAAGCTAGTCGATGACATGAACGCGGGGCTGAAGCATGGCTCGGTTGATTTGAAGTTAACTGACAGCTATTACAACATGCGAGAGATGGTAGAGCCTTACCCTCACATTATCGAACTCGCTAAATTAGCGATGGAAGAGTGCGATGTAGAGCCACTTATTAAACCGATACGCGGTGGTACAGATGGTGCGCGCCTATCATTTATGGGCTTACCTTGTCCGAACATCTTTACCGGCGGTTATAACTTCCATGGCATTCATGAATTTATCTCGGTAGAAATGATGGAGAAATCAGTACAAGTCATTGTGAAAATTGCTGAACTTACCGCGAAGAAGCATAGCTAAGTGTCACGCTAGATACAAAAAGCCCAGACAGTGTCTGGGCTTTCTTATTTTTTGGCGTCTTAATCAGAATTAGCGAACATCTTTTTCTTCAATGTCGCTTATTGGTAACCAGTTTACTTCAACGCCTGCTTGGTCAAACATATCTTGGCTCACTTGAATCTTGTCACCCCATCGAGACAAAAAGTCTTCTGATTGTTCTGGACAGCTTACTCGAGCGATCCCGGTTTGGATGATCTTTGCTGCGCAGTTTGGACAAGGGAAGTGGGTTACCCAAATATCACAACCGTCTAAATCGCGTTTAGAGAACAGAATCGCATTCTCTTCTGCGTGTAGTGTTTTGAGGTACTTTAGCTCACGTTCATCTGTATCAACGCTGTCAGACACGCCATGTGGGTAGCCGTTGAAGCCTACCGAAACAATGCGGTTCTGTTTAGTGATTACCGCACCGACCTGTGTAGATGGGTCTTTACTCCAAGACGCCACTAACTCAGCCATTTGGTAAAAACGTTTCTCCCATTTAGAAATCATACTCATCCTCGGTCGAAAGCTTTGAATTAATTGCATGATAACCCATTCTGTTTAAAAAAATAGTCAAATCATGCTTCCTCTCAACGAAGTTTTCACTTTATTAACTCATATAACAATGATTGCGTAAAAAAATGGCAATGATGAAGTGAGTTACCAAGATGATTTTCATGTTAAACCACGAACATGATCGCAACATTTTTAGCGCCATTATTACTATGTTTGCGAGTCGTTTCATCAGCTTACACTTTGAAACACATTCCCTTATTTCTCTTGAAGTTTTCGGACAAAGCTCCCTGTAAGGTTAGGGTATTGTCAATTGAATCCTGTTCTATAAAGACGGTATATACATGCAAAAGAAACCACTCGTCGCATTAATGGCGGCAACAGCTATCCTCGCGGGATGCGGAGAAGCAAACAATGCCCAGAAGGGGAGCCAAGCTCCTCTTGTTGTGACTCAGGATGTCACAATTATCGACTATCAGCCGAGTAAATCTTACATCGGCCGCATTGAAGCAGTAGAAGATACGAATATTACGGCACAAGTCTCCGGCTACCTCGAAGCTCGCCATTTTGACGAAGGTCAAATGGTCGAAAAAGGGGCGCTGTTGTACTCCATAGAGCCTTCTTCTTTCGAAGCTCAAGTGGCGAGTGCTAAAGCGGCACTAGCTCAAGCGAAAGCAGCATTGAAAAAAGCGGAGCTTGATCACCAACGCGGTAAAAACTTGCTTCCTCGTGGCAGTATTTCGCAATCTGAGTTTGATGCATTAACGGCAACGTTACTCGGTGCTCGTGCTGAATTGGAAGCCGCAAATGCACAGCTTAAACTGGCGGAAGTTAACCTTTCTTATACGCAAATCCGAGCGCCATTTAGCGGTCGCATCAGTGACAGTAAAGTAAGTACGGGCGATCTACTTTCTCCATCTTCTGGCATCCTAACGACACTGGTTAGCTTAGACCCAGTACATACTTCATTCAGCGTGAGCGAACGTGAGCGTTTAACGCTTGGAATGGATCGTATCAAAGGTGATGGGAGTGCTGAGTCGAGTGGGGTAGAGGTTCAACTTGAACTTGAAAACGGCGAGTACTTCGAGCATCTCGGTCAGTTGGATTTCTTGGGTAACCGTATCAATACTCAGACGGGTACGATTGCTATGCGTGCTTTGGTGCCAAACCCAGAACAGAAATTACTTCCTGGTCAGCATATTAAAGTGAACTTGCGTGATAAAAACGCGAAAGACGTGATCGTTGTACCACGTCGTGCGGTTCAAACTGACCTCGAAGGTGACTTCGTTATGGTGACGGCAGAAGGTAATGTTGCTGAACGTCGCAATGTGAAGCTTGGTCCACAAGTCGAGCAGGGCATCATCATTAATGAAGGTCTAGAACAGGACGATACGGTCATTACACAAGGTCTGCAACGTGTGCGTAACGGCGTAGAAGTGCGCATTCAAGCACCTGCTGAAGACAAGCAGTAGGAGGCGGAATGTTAAGTCGTTTCTTTATACAAAGACCAAAGTTTGCACTGGTAATTTCGATCATTTTGACGTTGGCAGGTGCCATCTCTTTAGCGATCCTACCCGTTGCTGAATATCCTAAAATCAGTCCGCCATCGGTGAGCGTGACGGCGTTTTACACTGGCGCGAGTGCCGAAGTGGTTGAACAGGCGATAGCCGACCCCATAGAGACCTCCGTCAATGGCGTAGAAAACATGATTTACATGTCTTCAAAAAGCGCGAATGACGGTTCGTACAGCCTAAATGTCACCTTTGATGTAGGCACAGACCCAGACATGGCTCAGGTTAACGTGCAAAACCGAGTGTCACAGATTGAGTCCAAGTTGCCTCAAGAAGTGCGTATGGTCGGTGTCACGGTGAAAAAGCGTTCTCCGGACCTGTTGATGGTTCTGAACTTCTACTCGCCAGATGGTAAGTATGATGACAAGTTCCTTATCAACTACATCAACCTGAACGTGAAAGACCAGTTAGCGCGTGTTAAAGGCATCAGTGAAGTTAACGTTATCGGTGGCGGTGAGTACGCAATGCGTGTTTGGTTGGATCCAGAGAAGATGGCCAACCTCAACCTAACCACGAGCGACGTATACGCGGCGTTAGCTGAACAAAACGTTCAAGTTGCTGCAGGACGTGTTGGCGCTGCGCCTTACAATAATCCGCAAGAAGTTCAGTTTAACCTAGTGACCAAAGGTCGTTTGGAAAGCGTAAGTGAGTTCGAAGACGTGGTTCTTCGTGCCAATTCAGATGGTTCAACGGTGTACCTGAAAGACGTTGCTCGTGTTGAACTTGGTAAAAAGTTCTACGACGGTAACGGTAAGTTCCGTGGTCAAGACGCTTCTATCGTGGCGCTGTCTTTGCAATCGGATGCGAATGCACTAGAAAGTGGTAAGGCGGTCATGGATTTGCTGGATCGCCTAAGTACGAACTTCCCTGAAGGTATGGCTTACGAAACCAGTTACGATACAACCGTATTTGTTGCCGAATCGATTAAGGGGGTTGTCAAAACACTGATTGAAGCAATCTTGCTGGTAATCGCAGTGACTTATCTGTTCTTGGGGAGTACGCGTGCAACCTTAATTCCGGTGGTGGCCATTCCGGTGTCGCTTATTGGTACCTTTGCCATCATGCAGGCCACAGGCTTCACCATAAACACAGTAACGCTGTTTGGTTTGATTCTCGCTATCGGTATCGTTGTAGATGATGCGATTCTGGTTATCGAAAACGTGGATACCACGATGGCGAAAGACCCGAGTATTTCACCGCGTAAAGCAACCTTGATCGCAATGAAAGAGGTGACGGGTCCAATTGTTACGTCGACTTTGGTTCTATTAGCAGTATTCCTTCCAGTTGCCATGCTTCCGGGTATCACTGGCATCATGTATCGTCAGTTTGCACTGACCATCTGTATTTCAGTTGTTATTTCCTCGATTAACGCACTAACACTGTCTCCAGCGTTATGTTCGTTGGTATTGAAACAGGGTGGTGGCAACACGGCAAACTGGTTCCAAGCGTTTAACCGTGGTCTTGAGCGAGTGACTGCGCGCTATGGTCAAATTGCGGGCTTCCTAGTGAAGAAGTCGATCCTACTGATCACCTTCTTCTTTGTTGCGGTTGCTGCAGTAACCTTCTTTGCAAAAACGACGTCAACGGCGTTTGTACCCCAAGAAGATAAGGGCATCTTGCTGGTTAACGTGCAACTTCCAGATTCCGCTTCGCTTTCTCGTACTGAGGAAGTGACAAATGATCTGATGAAGATGGTGGAACAGGAACCGAGCGTGGATGGTGTTACCGTTGCGAATGGTTACTCATTCATGACAGGTGCCGCAGCATCAAACGGTGCGTCTCTGTTTATCAAACTGCATGATTGGGATACGCGAAATGGTTTAGATGGAGAGCACTCTGCCAATGCGATTGCGAACCGTATTAACGGTCGAGCTGCAATGGAGCTTCCTCAAGCTATCGTCTTTGCCATGGGACCACCTGCGGTTCCGGGTATGGGGGCGGCATCTGGTTTTGAATTTGTACTTGAAGATACGCTAGGCCGCAGCCGTACAGACCTATCAATGGTTATGGGCGAGATGATTCAGGCTGCTAACCAAGCGCCTGAAATTGCGTACACTTTCAGTACGTTCCGTGCCAACGTTCCGCATTACTACGTCGACATTGACCGTGAAAAAGCCCAACAGTTGGGCATCCCACTGTCGTCTATTTTCCAAACTCTACAAGGTAACCTTGGTTCACTTTACGTGAATGACTTTACCATGTTCGGTAAGAACTTCCGCGTAACCATGCAGGCAGACAGTGAACACCGCAGCAGCATGGAAGATTTAGAGCGTTTCCACGTTCGTTCTTCTGGTGGTGATATGGTGCCGTTGAGTACGCTAGTGAGTTATGAGCAAGTGTTTGAACCGGATGTAGCATGGCGATACAACATGTACCGCAGTGCCATTATCCAAGGTCAGCCAGCTCCGGGTTACTCAAGTGGTGATGCCATTGCTGCAATGGAACGCGTTGCGGCGGAAGTTCTGCCACAAGGTTACACTTACGAATGGACGGGCATGGCCTACCAAGAGGTGCTAGCCGGTAACCAAGCGATTTATGCGTTTGCGTTGGCGTTGATCTTCATTTATTTGTTCATGGTAGCGCAATACGAAAGTTGGACGATTCCACTTGCAATTATCCTAGTAGTGCCAGTAGCGACGTTGGGGTCCTTCCTCGCATTGAACCTAACAGGCACACCTCTCAACTTGTACGCGCAGATAGGTCTCGTCCTACTCATAGCGCTCGCGGCGAAGAATGCAATCCTTATTGTGGAATTCGCCAAGCAAGAGCGTGAAGAGAAAGATGTGGATATCGATAGTGCGGCTGTTCAAGGTGGTAAACTGCGTTTCCGTGCGGTGAACATGACTTCTTGGTCGTTCATCTTGGGTATCTTCCCGCTGATCTTTGCGGCGGGTGCAGGTCACGTGAGTCAGAACTCGTTGGGTATCTCGTTGATAGGGGGGCTACTCTGCGTGCTGCTAGCGGGTACTTTCTTGATACCAGGCTTCTACGCATTGGTACAGAGAAAGCGTGAGAAAATCCATGGCGGAAGTACCAAGCTTGTTCCTCTTGATGATGAATAAACGCTGAGTTCACTCTGAAAATAAAAAGCCCGATGCATGTGAGTGCCTCGGGCTTTTTGTTGACGTTGATAGTGAAAAGGCATCAGTTGCCAAGCTCTTGGCACTTGCTCCAATCTTCGACGTTTTCATATGGGCTCAAATCTTGTGACGCTAGGTCGAAGTTATTGAGCACTTTAAACATCCCTATACTCTCACTAGGATGAGGGCAGAGCGAAACTGGCGTATTCACAGAATGCTTAGTGATTGTTGCTGTCTATACGTCGCGTGTCTTAAATTTAGCGACGGCATCGTCCATATCATGAGCTTGTGCAGAAACCGAGTTCACCTCGTGCAAACATTCTTGGGCTGACTGCATGTTATTTTCGGAAATTACATTCAGTTCGGTGATCGAATCACTGACTTGGTTCATCACAATGCCTTGCTCTTCAATAGCTGATGCAATGCGCTCCGAGTTGCCTTGAATCGCGTTCATGTCGGCAATGATTTGTTGTAAGCTTGAATCCAATTGTCCTGATGCCGATAGGGTTTGTTGCCCTTGGTCATTACATTGATCAATATCTGAAACCACCATCGACATTTGCGATTGAATGTCTGACACCACGCGAGTAATCTCCTCTGTCGATTGATGTGTGCGGCTTGCCAATGCACGAACCTCATCTGCAACGACCGCAAAACCGCGTCCTTGTTCGCCAGCACGCGCCGCTTCAATTGCCGCGTTGAGAGCAAGTAGATTAGTTTGTTCTGCAATGTCTTGGATGATGTTGACTGCACCACCAATTTTCGCAACGTGTTCGTTCAAAGAACCAATCGATTGTTGGCTATTAGACAGAATGCCCGTTAACTGGCCGACATTCGTTACTGTAGTCTCGACGACAGTACGACCTTGTTCTGCGTTGCTTGCGGCTTGATGGACGCCCTCTACAGCGACGGATGTGCTTTCTGAAATCTCTCCAATTGTCGCCACCATTTGCTGTACAGCGGTTGCCATAGAAGAGGTGTGGTCAGCTTGTGCGTGGAATTGCTCCATCACACCTTCAAGTTCGCGGTGCATATTGTCTGTGCTAGCAGATAACTGTGCGGACTTTTCTTGGGTGCCATGGATTAAGTGTTCTAGTTTATCTAATAGATCATTTAAGTGGTGACTAATGTCTACCAGCTCATCTTTGCCTTTTAGCTCAGAACGTAAACCCATATTGTTGCTTTCACTGATGTTTTTTATCGTGGCTAATAAGCTGCTGACTCGTAAGTTAATAGACCGAGATATCTGCATAATAAGGGCAAATATCACCACCAAAACCAGCACAGTGATGCTTTGCTTCACGATAGCATTCTGAGTATCGCGTTCTTGAGCCGCATTGGTCAGTGCTGAAGAGAACGTCTTAAATTGTTCTTCCACAGTATGAGAGAGGGCACGAGTCTCGCCCAATAAACCTTTATTGTAAGCAACGCCCATGGTTTGTTTCTGAGCAGCAAGCTGACGCGCACTCTCAATCAATGCTGGTACATATAAGCCTTGTAATAGGCTCTCATTAACTTCGCCTGCTTTTACGAGTTCATCGAATTGAGTCAAAGCGATCACTTGTTCGTGATTAGCGGTTATCTTGGCTTCAGACAGCGCTTGCTGATACGGTGCAAGCAACCCACTTTGGTCATCCAATCCGAAACGTTCATAGGCCGCTACAAGTTTTTGAAAGCCAGCTTGATAAGATAATAGGTCTTGTTTGAATTGGTGGCTAGAAGGGAGGTCATAACGGTTAAGAATGCCTGCCAATTCTTGTTCGGTACTAAGGAACTTATCAACGTTTCCGTCAAACTTACCAAGGTATTTGTTGTTGCCGCGTAATAAAAAGTCCTTTTCGTTACGGCGAAGGTTGAGCAATCGGATTTCCAAATCTCCGACGAGTTTAATCGCGTGGTTGAGCTCTTGGCTTTGGTTAGCGAAGTGTGACGAGGTGGCCAACAGGGTGACGATACCCAAAATGGCGATCACTCCTAGGGAGTAGAGCTTGTGCCTGATAGTCATAAAGCTTGTCCTGAATAGTTGACTAAAGTAAGGAGCCCAAAAAGGTTCCCAATGGTTAGCTCTGACGTTTTTAGTACAGCACTCTTTGGCGTTGCTGTTTTTTTGTCGCTTGCTTGTTTTTACTATCAAGTCTGCGACGTTGCGAAGCGCGTGTTGGTTTGGTTTTAATACGCTTCTTATCCGTCCGGCTAGCAGATTGGATTAACGCTTGTAATCGGTTTAATGCGTCTTCTTTGTTCTGCTCTTGCGTCCGAAATTGTTGTGCTTTGATGATGATCACTCCCTCTTTGGTGATCCGGCTATCTGACAGCGCAAGTAACCGCTCTTTATAGAAATCCGGCAATGTGGAATGACGTACATCAAAGCGCAAATGTATCGCGGACGATACCTTATTAACGTTTTGCCCACCATTTCCTTGAGCGCGGATGGGGGATAATTGGATTTCCCAGTCTTGAATTGTGACGGAGTTCGAAATTTTGAGCATGTTTACTAAATGCCAATATGGTTTGTTGCAATGGCTGATAAATTACCACTAGAGATGTATAAATAGAAGAATTGACATGAACACGATAGATTTAAGCCCCTACAAAGGTCTGATTTTCGATATGGATGGCACATTGATTGATACCATGCCAGCGCACTTGGCCGCTTGGCAAGCAACAGCCGATCGATTTGACTTCCCATTTCATCAAGACTGGTTACACAGCTTAGGTGGAATGCCAAGCTTCAAAATTGTAGGTGAAGTGAACCGTGAGCATGGTTTGTCTCTCGATCCTGAAACTGTCTCTCGTTTCAAGATGGAAACCTTTGCAGAGATGGAACTGCATGGCGAAATCATTTCCTGCACCAATACGGTTCTTGACCAATACTTTGGCGAAAAGAAGATCGCGGTTGGGACTGGCAGTCAACGTGACAGTGCGCTGCGATTACTGACGAAAGCGGGTATCTTGAAGAAACTAAACGCAGTCGTGACGGCAACAGATGTAGAAAACCACAAACCGTTCCCAGACACCTTCTTGATGGCTGCAGAACAACTCGGCCTCAACGCAAAAGATTGTGTGGTGTTTGAAGATACCGAGCTTGGCAAAAAAGCCGCTCATGCTGCGGACATGGATTGTGTAATGGTGGAAGGGGACAAGTTGGTGTTTTATCCGAAAGCTTAATAACTTTACCTAATAGAAATAAAAACGCCGCAATCAATGCGGCGTTTTTGTTTCATCTTGTTTTAGATTATTGGATGTCCAATAGTTCCACATCGAAGATCAATACACTTGCTGGTGGGATTGGGCCAGAACCACTTTTGCCATAGCCAAGAGTGCTTGGTACGAATAGGCGGACCTTTTCGCCAACAACCATGTACTGTAAGCCTTCTTGCCAACCTTTGATCACTTGGTTAAGACCAAATGAGATCGGCTCTCCACGATTTACTGAGCTATCGAACACAGTACCGTCGATAAGTGTACCGTGGTAGTGGACTTTCACTTTGCTGTTTGCCGTTGGGTGAATATCACCAGTGCCTTTTTCTAGTACTAGGTACTGTAGGCCGCTTTCTGTTGTAATGACGTTTTCTTCTTTGCTGTTTTCTAGCAAGAACGCTTGGCCTTTGGCAAAGTTTTCATCTGCGACTTTATGGTTCGTCCAAGTGCGGTAGATAAAAAATCCCGCTAGGATGAAAATGATAAGAGGAAACAGAAATTTAGACACAATTGCTCCTTGTCTTATTTTGGTTGTTTTAGCAGATAGTTGATGGTGTCAGCCATCGCTTCAACGGTTTCATGACCACCAGTGATCACTTGGTATTTGCCGTTTACGATAAAGGCAGGAACTGAGTTGATTTGACCACGAGTGGTGATTTCTTCTGCCTTTGTGATGTATTTGAACAGTTCAGCTTGTTGCGCTTCATCTAATTGATATGGGCTAATTAGGTTACGAGATTCAAATGCTTTCTCTACTGCTGCTTGACGCTCGTCAGCCGTTGCTTCTGAATCCATTTGAACGGCAGCGAACAACTCTTCCATGAATGCTTTGTCTGGTGTGCCATCTAATTGTATGACCGCTGTGTAGAAGATGATGGCACTGATTTGCGCGCTTTCATTGAACGTCACATGCATTTTTTGCACTTTCTGCTCAGTGAGTGATTCGATTTGAGGAACAAAGGTCTCCATCGTACGGCAGTGGCCACAGTTAAGAGAGAAGACTTCCGTTAGAGGCGCTAGATCGTATTCCGTCAATGATGTCGGCAATACTTCGTATTGTTTGCCTTGTTGTGGCTGAGAATTGCCGTTATCGCAAGCAGCAAGTGCCGCTACTGCGGCAAAAAGGACAACGCCTTTAGAAATGGTTTTAAACATGGGTGACGCTCTAGATTGTAAAGTTATCGATAGTTTATCGGTTAACGTTATCAACGAAAACCATTAAAACGGCTTGTTACACTAAAGTGAGACAATCGAAGAAAGTTTAGTCAAAACATGGGTATGGCGTGTAGTTTGTTGCTTTAAATCGTGTTAGCGAATGTTAGCTCATAAATTTGGTCGCTATTTACTGATGTGCATATGATGGGGTAGGCGGTTGAGTCTTTGGGAACACCGATAAATTGTCGGATAAAAGAGAACATTGGCACGATAGGTGCTTGGAAATTAGATTAGAAAAACGAAAGCACTAAAGTTTGGACATTTTGAGCCGACACAGTGAACAGGAATTCATTCTACGTTGGTAACAGTATGAAGCATTGGTTTTTAGTGGCATGCGGTATGTTGGCCGGATGCACTAGCATGGATCCTAACATGGTCCCTGGGGGGAACATTCTTGATACCGCCCCTCGAACAAATTCAGAGCTAAGACATCCAGAGTGGGGCTATGCACCTACTTCTTATGTTGCTGCGCCGAGACAGGCTGCACAAGCGCCGAGATCGATGGGAAAAAAGTCACAGGGCGTGATGTCACTGGAGATGTTTTTAAATAGGCATCAAATCGCCCACGAAACCATCAGTGGTGAGCATCTTATGGTGCGATTGAAAGAGCAGGTTCATTTTCAAACGGGGTCGGCAAGGCTGTCATCACAATCTCAAGATTGGATTCGTAGTCTAGGTCATTATTTGTCAGGCAGAACGGATATTGACGTTGTGATCGATGGTCATGCGGACAGTACTGGCGCGGCAAGCTTTAATGACTCGTTATCTGAGAAACGGGCGCGCGAGGTGGAAAAGCAATTGCTAGCTACAAGCTTACCGCGTCAGCGAGTGTTTTCCCGGGGTTTTGGGGAATACGTCCCACAATGCAGCAACGCGACGTCAAGTGGCAAAGCTTGTAACCGTCGAGTGGAACTAATGCTGATTGTTGATCAGTAATACACTTTGCAGATAATGCCAGATAAAGAAAAGAGGCACCGATTGGTGCCTCTTTTACATCCGCCAATGTTCTTAGGGGGAACTAGGCAAATTCTTTTTCAATGTAAGCGACAATGTCTGATGACTCGTAAAGCCACTGTGTTTCGCCGCCTTTCTCAATTCGTAGGCACGGTACTTTCACACGGCCACCGCCTTGTTCAAGTGCTTCACGGTGTGTTGGGTCATTTTTCGCATCACGCAATTCAATGTTTACAGATTGACGCTTCATAGCGCGACGAACTTTTACGCAGAAAGGACAAGCTTCAAATTGGTACAGTGCGTAGTTCTTGGCTTTGTCATCAACGCTTTTCTGTGCCTCTTCAGAGCGTTTTACGCCACGAGGTGAGAATACTGCGTTGAGAAGTAGAATGATTTTTCCCAAAATCCAACGGATAAACTTCATAATGATCCCTTGATGTTCAGTGGATGAGTGTCCTTGAATGTCATGCTACGCACTTACGTAACGAAATCGTTGCATGATAGGGGGGTAGTGTATCAGGTGTTATGTTTGGACAAAACCATGTTTTTACTGAGGAAAAGGGCTTTGTTGCTTAAATCGATGGAACTAAATCAAGAAGCTACGATCTGATCGGCTACATCCATTAATCGTCGTAGCCTCATGCCTAAACCTCGTTACAAAACAACTAACTGGAAACAGTACAACAAAGCCTTAATAGACCGTGGTTCTCTGACCTTTTGGGTTGATGAGGAAGCGATAGCCGAGTGGAAGCAAAACAAACAAGGCAAGCGTGGTAGACCTCGCCGATTTAGCGACTTAGCCATTACTACCGCACTGATGGTGAAACGAATATTTTCAATGCCGTTGAGAGGTCTGCAAGGTTTTCTAGACTCAGTATTTAAGCTGGCTAACATCCCGCTTGTTTGCCCGCACTACACCTGTATAAGCCGCCGAGCTAAGGAAGTTGAGGTTTCATTTAAACCCAAAACCAGAGGAGCAATACAATATCTGGCCATTGATGCCACTGGTCTCAAAGTTTATGGCGAAGGTGAATGGAAGGTCAAGAAACATGGCACTGATGGGAAGCGCAGAGTCTGGCGTAAGCTGCATATCGCAGTAGATACAAGCACCCACGAAATAGTCGCAGCAGAGCTGAGTTTATCTAACGTAACCGATGCCGAAGTGCTCCCAGCAGACACGTCGTAAAATCATCGAGATATCAGGTGATGGAGCTTATGACACAAGGAATTGTCATGATGCTATACGAATCAAGCGAGCGGTTCCGTTCATCCCGCCACGAGAAGGGGCAGCCTTCTGGGAGCAAGGACACCCTCGCAATTTAGCAGTAGGTTGTCAGAAGCTCCACGGCTCCAACAAGAAGTGGAAAAAGCGGTATGGCTATCATAAGCGCTCACTATCAGAGACAGCAATGTATCGGGTGAAACAGTTGTTAGGTGGGAAATTAAGCCTAAGAAATTACAATGCTCAGGTTGGCGAGACTTACGCTATGATCAAAGCGCTGAACAAGCTTACAGGGCTTGGTATGCCTGAAACTCAGTATGTTGTTTAAGAACTGAACAATATGGGGCTGCCATGTCTTCTCACCGAATTAAGCAACAAAGCCAACTATCTCATCAAGCTTGCTTTGTGGACTGTGATGAAATCGTTGTACGTGGTCAATCAAGCGAAGGGAAGCTTCCTTTTTTAAGGAGCGAAAAGAACGCTTAGATGCTTGGTTGAGAAGGTCATATGCTTGTTGGTCGAGGGTAAGTTTGCCCTCTATGAGCTCTTTATTCTCCATGTGAGACTCCTTTCGTCCCAAGATTGGATGTTTTGGGTTAAAAAAACGCTAAGGTTTAGCGCGAGGGGTCATGTGTCGGTCGAACTTAGTCAGATGGTCACTTAAACGAAAGCTTGCTTCTTGCCGTTTTGTTCGTTTGTTGAACTCGGCAGATTCTTCTAGCTTTCGGTTGGTTTCAGAGTCCATCTTGAACCAAATTCCAGTTGTATCTTTTCTGCGTTTTGTGGCATTTCATTTACCTCAGTGCTAAGAACTCACGAGCATGAAACCGTCTGAAGTGATTACGTGTTCGCTCTAGTTCAATGTCATGTGGCGTTCGTTCTTTTGTTGCTTTATCGACCTTTGATTGAGTTCTTAGGTAGCGATAAGAACGAAACTGTATAAGTTTCTCGGTCATAACTTTTTCTCCTTACGAGAATGCTCTTTCACTTTCATCGGCTCAGAGCAAAACCGAACCCAGCCCGTTTGCGAAACGTCGGGTGTGTTTGGGGAATATTTCTCTCCACTAAGTTTTTAGTGGGGCTTCCCCGTCGATAAAACTGATGCAGTGGAGCACGTTTCCAACGTTCTGTTGCGGCGTTTTATCTGCCTAGGCACAAATTAACAAAGAGCGATATTTATATGTGTATTTATACATGTGTTTTTGAGTTGGTGTCAAAGTTAAGGACACCAATTTTGTGTACCGTAGTTCACAGTTTTTATATTCTATTTGAATGGTGGCTTTTTGTGTAAGTGATTGAATTTTATAGGTAAAAGTTTGGGTTGTGTCGAGGTCGGCTTTTGTCGGTTATTTTGGTGTTTAATTACTGTGATTATAAACAGTTAAATTTAGATAATGTATTGATTTAAAAAGGTTTTATTGGTTTTTTATGAAGTCCAACGGATAAACTTCATAATGATCCCTTGATGTTCAGTGGATGAGTGTCCTGAGTTTCATGCAACGCACTTAAGTAACGAAATCGTTTAGCGAAGAAGGCCGTTGCATGAGAGGGCATAGTCTATCAGGTGTTTGGTTTTGACAAAACCATGTATTTTATGAGGAAAAAAGACGTTTTACCCAGCCCAATAGTCCGTTTGATTTTGCTGGATTCGCTTCTTTCCCTAAATAGAAGCTCTGCATTAAGTCGGTACGGAAAGCATCGAGATCCATACGTTTAATTACGAGTTCGTGCTGAAGGCTTTCTTGAGTTTGTTCTGCATGATCATGAGCAAGACTAAAATCCATGTTTAAGTAGCCTTGCGTATACAGCCATAGGTGAGTGATGAGTATTAAGTCTTCTGCAGACTGATTAGTAAACTTGTCTGCGTGCTCATCGCCTAATGTATCACTCAGCGCTTTCTGCATATGTTGAGAAGACGTGGAATGCTGCTCGTACAGTGCGCTGGCTTCAATATGAGACTTGGTCAAAAGTCCAAGTAAATGCAGGGCAGGCGCCGTTTCAGGCTTGTTTTCACATACTCTAATGAACAATGGGGCTTGTTCTTTAGTCCAACGTCGTCTCGCGGCTTTATGCTCGTTGACGAAAGGGATGTTTTTGAACCCCATTTCTTGGATCAGTTCATTAAGAGGCGTCATTACTTTGTAATTCCTTCACCGTCACTTCGACGTGTTGTTCGTTTATATCAACGAAAATTGAGGTGCCGGTAATCATAACAGAAAGGCTAGTGCCGCGGTCAAGGTGTTGTGAAATCAAGTCGATAGCGTCGTAATCCAAACTTGCCACATCAACAGGAAGCATGCCAAATTTGCCTGCCATCTTGTCCCACCAAACGGATGCTTTTGTGTTGTAGGTATACACTTTTACACGTTTTGCTAAGCGGGTTGCTTTCTTGATGCGGTCCGGTTCTGGCTCACCAATTTCGATCCAGTGCGTGATGCTCTGATCGTCTTCCACCCGCCACAAATCCGGTTTTTCAGTTGTTGAAAGACCTTTCGTGAACTCTAAATCATCTTTTGCATTAAGACAGAAAGCCAAAATACGCGCGAGCATGCGTTGTGGTTTCTCTGAAGGATGAAGGGCGATGGTTAGGTTCTTAGAGTCGTAGTGGTCGTTGTTCATATCGGAGATTGCGATACGAAACTTGTAAATTGTCGGTTTTAAAGCCATAAGGGGTATCAATAAATTAAGGGCAAAAAAATAGCCAGCTTAGAGCTGGCTACCATATCAAAATCTTAAAGGATTAAACTAGAGTGATTTTCTCAGCTTGTGGACCTTTTTGACCTTGAGTGATTTCGAATTCTACTTTCTGGCCTTCAACAAGAGTACGGAAGCCGTCACCTTGGATTGCAGAGAAGTGAGCGAAAACGTCAGGACCGTTTTCTTGTTGGATGAAGCCGAAGCCTTTAGTTTCGTTGAACCACTTAACTGTACCAGTAGCTTTGTTAGACATGTCTATTTCCTAAATATCTAATTTATGTAAATCTTCGCCTAATACGGCGCTTATAGCGTGGAAAAATAAATTGCTATTGCGTACCACAGGACGGGGGAATTACGAGTAATCCAACGAAATGTGAAAACAAAGAACTTTCTTTCTAGCCGTGAGAGAGTCTAGGTTAAATACAGGCAGAGTCAACATATATTGGTGCTTATAGGGCAAATATTTGTATTTAGTCACTTTTTAACCACTATATTTTTGATGAAATTTCAAATAAATGACGTTGTTGTGAAGTTTTTGAAGAATAAAATGAATTTAATTCTACAAATTTGACTATTTTCGAAAATTATTGTCCAATCTGGTTCGACCATTGCGGAGGACTTATGGCAACGAAAAAACCGACTCCTCAGCTGAATGAATGTCATCAAGATACCGAATTCGGCCGAGGCGAAATCAAAGATAACGCACTAAAAGCAGTAGTAACCAGCCAACTATTCAAAACTCGAGTAGTAAAAGCAAAGAAAGGGAAAGGCAGTTTTAACAGAAAAGCGAAACATAGAGGCAAAGAGCCCTATTCAAAGTTTTCACTACAGTGGATTTTGAATAGGGCTTTTTTCATGGCTGAAGAATCGATGTTGGCTAGCGTTCAATTTTTGGCGAGTAGATAGAGTAAGCGGTGATTTGTCCAGCAACGATGGCCGAGAACATAAACAGGGCAGAAAGACCAATACTTGGTATTGGTAGAATTGATTGTTCAAACACAGATTGACTTGCGCTAACCAACACGCGACTGCCTGGAACCAAAATGATGATGCCTTGGACAATGTAAATGGACCCCGTTAACTCCATCTTTTTCGCTATCCATGTACCGTATAACGTGATCAACACGGTTGTTACCCATGTGCCTACCACCCAACCACTTTCAAATCCAAGGTAGAAAGGTCCCCACATCCCGAGCATAGCAACGGGTAAGCCCAATAGAATATCGATCAGACGGGCATTAAAAATCACACCCAAACAAGCAGAGATTAAAAATAAGCCGCTGATGTGCATCCAAATCGGGATCTCGTTGGTATACGCGATGGACTGGGCTTGCCCCCAAATCGCCTCGCCAATATTGAGACCCATAGTGATGCCTACAAACAGTTTGATCAATGTGAGTGCACATTGTCCGAGTAAACTCGTTCCGGAAACCAAATCATTAAATGCTAAACATTCAAGTGAGTTGGCGATAGATAGTCCCGGCACAAATAAGACAATAGTCGCGATGCACAATGCCCAAACGGGTATAGGTAAACTTGTGCTGGAAAGATAGGCAACGATGATGCCTGTAAATAGAGCGGCGATGAACTCGACGGCTATTGCTCGTCGAGCCCGACAGACCTGCTGACAGCCCCACACCATAAAACCGAGTAAAAATGCAAAACCAACCGCTTCTAATGTGCTACCAACTAACATTAAATACGCTGGCGGTATGCCCATGTTCGCAAGCGCAATGACCCAAGGCGGATAGCCCGCAGGTTCAGGTACGGGGTCGCTACTCGGTTGGTTGATCCGAATAATGGTGTTCGCTAACAAGCTTAGATTAATAGAGGCAGGTTTTAGGCGCTTAAGAACCACAGCGTTGTTGTCATCGGGGAATTGATAGTTGATCGCAGTCGGTGTCGCTTGGATCATCACATCGACGCCATGCTTTTGAGCATAGTGTTGAGTGTACTTCTCTACCTTGTATGGTGCGCAACCACTGCGGTGCAATGTATCGCCAATTTCGACGATTTTGTTAATTCTATATTGAGAAGGCATAGCGAAAGCGAAAAATTCGGGTCACAAAAAAATTGCGCGTAAGTTAACAAAAACCACAGTTATCGAGCGAATAATCATTACATTTTTTATGTTTTTTTGTGGGCTATGTCAGGTGTTTTCGCTGCTGCATAAAAATTCTAAGCAAACGTTTGAGTTCTACCATACTATTCTCGATATAAAATTCATCACAAAGGCTTATCAATTGGCAGTAACGAATAGTTAAAAAGTATCATTTTTGAGAAAATATGTATTAATTTAGATTCATATCAATAAGGTGTTCTACCAGTTTGATAAGTCTCTGCTATATCTTAGGTTCGATTGAAGTCTTAGACGAGATGAACCTAAGGTTGGCGAAAGTTTGTATGTACCTCTTACGTTATAGTTCTTATGGTTGGAAAAGCACAAAGCTGCTCTTTTTAACGCTGGTGATGACGGTGTTGTACAGTGCTGCTTGTTATAGCCATGATTCGCAGCAAGATACACTTGTTGTCGCCAATTCTAAAGCGTGGAAACCTTTTTCTTACCTAACGCCAGATGGTGAACCTCAAGGCATTCTTATCGACTTTTGGAAAGAATTTGCAGCTCGAAATCATCTACACGTAGAATTTCTACTCTTAGACTGGGAAGCATCGTTACAAGCCGTGAAAGAGGGCAAGGCTGATATTCATGCCGGGTTGATTTATTCACGAGAGAGGGATGCCTATTTAGACTTTGGCTCGGTGATCATGCCAATTGATACCCAACTGTATATCAACAAGGACATACTGGGCCTTGAAATCAATGCGGTGCTTAAGGGCGACTCGGCAATGGAAGTGGGCATCGTAAAAGGTGGCTACGAAGAGTTCTTTGTACGGCAAAGATACCCGAAAGCAACACTCACCCTTTATGCAAATAATGATGCGATGCTGCGTGCCGCGGCAGAGAAGAAAATTTTCCTATTCGTAGCTGATATGCAAGTTACTAATTTTTACATGGCAACCGTGCCGGAGGGCCTGACATTCGTTCCTGCGTTGCATCTTTATAGTAAAGACTTAAGAATTGCAGCAGGAGTTGGCAGCCCTATGTCCATTGCAAAAATTTCACATGCCTTTGAACGAGTGCTAGAAACGGATAAAGATCGCATCTTAAGCCGCTGGATACATGTGAAAACCGTATACCCCACTTACCTTGTCCCCGTTGCCGTTTTTGCTCTTATCATCGCTGCAATGTTTCATATCTTTTCATTAAAACGAACTGTCGAGTTACGGACTCGGCAGTTAACGCTCGCCAACCAACAATTATTCGAATTGACCCTGACTGATCCTTTGACAAAGCTCTACAACCGCCGTCATTTGATAGAGCAACTTTCTACGCTGAGCGCCATTCGCAGCAACTTGACTGTGATGGTGTTTGATATCGATGACTTTAAGTCGATTAACGACCAGTTTGGTCACCTAGTTGGGGACAAAGCGATCGTCGCGGTTGCGAATACCGCGCAATCCGTTACTGATGAGCGCATGACGCTTGCTCGTATTGGTGGTGAAGAATTCGCTTTGGTGACAGCAGCACTCTCCGCGGAAGAAGCAGAAGTGCTTGCTAGGGAAATTTGTGCTCGGATAAACGATTTTCCCATATTGCTAGATGGAAAAACTATGCACGTTAGTGTCAGCCTAGGATGCGCTTTCTATCCAACATTCGATGCAAGATTAAGTTTACAAGACGCAGATCAACTAATGTATTGCGGTAAGGCCAATGGTAAGAACCGCGCTGTTTTTCAGATCATTAATAGAACTAACGTTGAGCCGTTACTTCGTAAGGTTCAGTAAAACTTTGAACCACCTCTCGCTACCCCCTCCATCTCGCTTGCTATACTGATTTGAACCTACTGTTTTCATTGTTATTTTTTTAGTAAATCATTGTTTTTCTAACATTGAGGTATGTCATGTATAAAGCCTTATTATCTCTACTTTGTGTTACTGCTTCATGTTCTTTGCATGCGGAAAGTGCCTCCGACATTGTTAAAAAGTCAGATCAAGCAATGCGAGGCGACTCGAGCTACAGCGAATCAACAATGGAGATTGTTCGGCCTGATTGGACACGTTCAATGACAATGAAAAGTTGGACTAAAGGAACGGATTTATCGCTCGTATTAGTGACAGCACCGGCCAAGGACAAAGGAAGTGCCTCGTTGAAACGCCAGCGCGAAATGTGGAATTGGGTGCCGAGTATTGAACGCGTCATCAAAATTGCGCCATCTATGTTGAGCCAGTCGTGGATGGGCTCAGACTTCACCAACGATGACTTGATCAACCAGTCTTCCATTGTGGTCGATTATCAGCATCAATTGAAAGGCGAGGATACATTTGATGGCGACAAGGTTTGGGTGATAGATGCGGTTGCTAAGCCCGATGCTCCCGTGGTTTGGAGCAAAGTAACGTTGTGGATTTCCAAATCGACCTATCTGCAGCGCAAAGTGGAATTCTACGATGAGTTTGATGAGAGAGTGAACGTGATGACGACTTATGATGTGAAAGAGCTCGGCGGGAGAAAATTGGCGACCAGAATGGAAATGCAGCCGCTTGATAAGCCAGAAAACAAAACCGTACTCATTACTCACCAAGCGCAGTTTGATTTTGATATCGATGACAGTTTTTTCTCTCAGCAGCAAATGAAGTCTTTACGTGATTAGACTCATTTGATGGTTAAGATCCTTGTGAGGATATAGACAAATGTTGGTGAAACTGGCGTGGCGAAACTTATGGCGACAAAAACGCAGAACGTTATTGACTGCTTCTGCATTGGCTTTGGTTTTGTTCCTTTCTCTCATTACTCGTGCTTTCCAAGAGGGCAGTTATAGCGCCAATATTAAAAACGCGGCCAAATTCTACACAGGGCTCATTCAGTTACAGAACCCAAAGTTTAGTGATTCCTCAAGTATTGATGATGTATTGCCGCAAACCAGCACCTTCATTTCAGCGGCGAAAAGCAATCCTAATATTGATGTGGTATTGCCTCGGGTAGAGTCTTTTGCTTTAGCCGCAAAAGACGAACGTTCAAAAGGCGTGATGGTACTAGGCGTTGAGCCTGAAGCTGAAGACCGGTACTCCAATATCAGCGACAAGTTGATTGAGGGAAGCTACATCCAATCAAGGCAAAAATCAGTGCTAGTTGGTGGTGGTTTGGCGAATTATTTGCAACTCAAGGTTGGCGATGAACTGGTGCTATATGGTGCCGGTTATCGAGGACAGACCGCGGCAGGTTTGTATCAAATCTCGGGCATTCTTCATTTTCCTTTGCAGCAGCTTGATTCTCAGTTGGTGTACATGCCGCTCGATACTGCGCAAAACCTGTATTCATTGGATGGCCAAGTCACCGCATGGGTTTTGAATACTGAGAGTCTAAGAGACTTACCTGATACCGTTGAACAGCTTAAAGCCGAGTATGGCGATAACGTAGCCGTGAAAGATTGGAAAGAGCTGTCGCCAGAAATGGCACAGCAAATCGCCTTGGATAAAGCGGGCGGCATTTTCTTGATTTATATTCTCTACGGCATTGTTGGTTTTGGCTTGTTTGCGACAATCTTAATGACGACACTAGAACGCCAACGTGAGTTCGCTGTTATGTTGGCAACCGGAATGTTGCGCTCCAAACTCGTTCTTCTGCTCACGATAGAGTCTCTGTTTATGTCCGTCATTGGCATCATTATTGGGCTTATCGTGAGTGCTCCTGTGTTGGGGTATTTCTATTTTAATCCAATCGAAATTACTGGCGATGCTGCCAAGTTGATGCGCGAAAGTGGTTTTGAGCCTATTGTGCCCGTCTCGCTCGACCCACATTTACTGCTCAATCAAATCGCCGTCGTGCTGTTCATTCTCTTGTTGTGTTTGCTTTACCCAATGGCTCGTATGCTTCGAATGCCCATTGCTGCAGGGTTAAAAGGAGGTGCTCATGCTGGTTAAGTTGGCGTGGCGTAACTTGTGGCGCAATAAGTTGAGAACCTCAATTATGCTCGGAGCCATGGTATTTGGCCTGATGGGCGTGGTTGCCATGATGGGGTTCATGAATGGCTTGGTCGATAGCATGATCAAGAACGCCATCTCTTGGCAAACCAGTCATTTGAAGATCCAGCAAAAGTCCTATTTGGTCAATCCTGAGCTTAAAGATGTAATTCCCGATGCGGATAAGATAACCAAAGTGTTGGCGAGTAACCGAGAAGTGAAAGCCATCTCTGAGCGATTTCTAGCAGATGGCATGATAGCGTCGGCGCGCAGTACACGTGGTATTCGCATCAACGGCGTTAATATCGAGCAAGAGCAAAACATCACGCCACTCTCGAAACATATTGTCGACGGGGAATGGCTGAGTGAAGAAGGCAGAAATCCGATTTTGGTTTCGAGCAAGATAGCCGAACGATTGAAGCTACGCGTTGGTTCCAAAGTCGTACTCACTTTGTCTGATGTGAACGGGGAGGTCGCAGGCGCGGCATTTCGTGTTCGAGGTATATTCAAAACACCATCGACAGGATTTGATGACGGGAATGTTTACGTCCGAAAAGCGGATCTTGAAAAGGTAGCGGGGCTGAGTGGCACGCACGAAATTGCGATACTCCTTACTTCTAATAACGATGCTGAGCTCAAGCAGTTACTGGCGTTCACTCACTCTATTTTGCCGCCGGAAAGTAAAGACTTGCTCAGTGTGAGACCTTGGCAGGAGATCCAACCTTTGCTCTCCACCATGATGAGCACCATGGATGTTTCCAACCAAGTGATGCTGGTGGTGTTTGTGCTGGCGATGACCCTTGGCATCATCAATATCATGCTGATGTCGGTGTTTGAACGCACGCGAGAGTTTGGTGTGTTAATGGCTGTCGGGATGCAAAAACACAAGATACGTTTGCTGATTGTTTTTGAAACCTTGTTCCTCGGATTAAGCGGTTGTGCACTTGGGTTACTCGGGAGTGCAATTATGCTTAAGGTGCTAAGTGTTACCGGATTGTCGCTGGCTGGCATGGCGGAAGGGCTAGGGGCTTATGGCGTGGATACCTTGCTTTATCCACGGGTATCAATAGCGGAATATCAAATGATCATTGTCGCGATTTTTGTTGCCAGCCTTATCGCAGCCCTGTATCCCGCACGACAAATTTTGAAGCATCGACCTGTGGATGCCATGGCGGAGAAAAGCTAATGACCATCAAACTAGAAAACCTAACTAAGATTTACAACGCCGATGGTGATTACCCTGTGCACGCAGTGCAGTCGGTAGACTTAGAGATTAAGCAGGGTGAATTTGTTGCGATCATGGGGCCATCTGGTTCGGGTAAAACGACGTTACTGAACATGATTGGCGGTATTGATGCCCCAAGCTCTGGCAAAGTGGAAATCGACGGTTGCATGATTTCATCGATGTCAGAAAAAGAACTGATTGCCTATCGGCGCGATAATATAGGCTTCATCTTCCAAGACTACAGTTTGTTACCTGTGTTAACCGCGCTTGAGAATGTGGAATTCGTCATGCAGCTGCAAGGTAAAACTGAGCGAGAGTGTCGTGAACGTGCGACGTCCTTGCTTGAACAAGTAGGGTTAGCGGAACAGATGAATAAGGTGCCAGGTAAAATGTCCGGCGGGCAGCAGCAGCGTGTTGCGGTTGCTCGTGCTTTAGCGCCGAAGCCTCGTTTTGTCATGGCGGACGAACCTACTGCCAATCTAGACGCCCAAAGCACCGCTGAGCTGCTCGACATTATGGAGCAGCTTAGCGAACAAGAGGGAACGACGTTTATCTTCTCGACCCACGATCCGCGTGTGATAAAACGTGCTCACCGGATTATCGTGTTTGAAGACGGTCGTTTAGCGCGTGATTTCAGTAATATTGATAATCGCGCAGAGAGGTCGCATGCATAGAGCTGTTTCCTATTTGTCTGCGACTTGCACCAAAACTCTCCGATTACATACTTGCTTGCCCTGCACAAAAGTAAATGCAGTGTTTATTAAGGCGTTAAGTCTTTCATTGCTTAGTCTTCAGGCTGGTTCTGCCTTGTCTGCTGTTCCCGGATTAGAGCCTCAAAAGTCATGGGATTTGGATGGTTACATCAAATACATGGCAACCTACAGTATTCCTGATGGAACGGATAATACGTTCGATAACCTGATACACAATCGACTTAACTTTGAATACCGTTTTTCCTCTAGTTGGCGTGTGAATGTTGGGCTACGAAATCGAGCACTTTGGGGCGATTCTACCGACTTTCCTGGCTATGCCGATTTGGTTGCGTTGGATTCTGGTTACATGGATTTGAGCAAAAACTGGCATGAAGATGATGTGGTCATTAACAGTCAGCTTGATCGTCTATATCTCACTTGGCAGCAAAATGACTGGGGAGCGCAACTAGGGCGCTTTCGTATCAATTGGTCGATGAATACGATATGGAATCCAAATGATATCTACAATGCGTATTCGATTTACGATTTTGACTATGAAGAGCGGGCAGGCACGGATGCGGTCATGCTGAGCAGAAAGCTGGGCTTTGCCGACGGCGTAGATTTGGTGTTTTCACCAGCTCGTCAGTCAGGGCAAGACAGTGCCTCACTGCGTTATTTCGCCAATCAATCGGGATGGGATTATCAGTTTATTGCAGGGCGAGCTCGGATGGATTACGTACTCGGTGCTGGTTTTGCAACGGATGTGTTTGATGCGGGTTTTCGTGGAGAGCTCACGTGGTTTGATCCCATTGATCCAGAATTTGAGGGTGAACCGACCAGAAAAACCACAGTTGCCAGTATTGAATCGGATTACAGCTTTGGCGGCAAACGCAGCTGGATGGGGCGTACAGCGTGGTTATTTATCTCTGAGCCGCAAGATGCATCAAGCGCATTGGCGTATTTGAATCTTCCTCTCGATGCAAAAATGTTGAGCTTTACACGAAATACATGGTACGCCGATGTGAGCTTTGACTTAACGCCTTTAAATCGCGTCACGCTCTCAACCAGTTACTACGACGATCATTCCTATTTCCTTGGGATATCGAGTAACTACTCCCTCGCTAATGACTGGCAGTTGCTCACGGTAATCCAAAGCTTTAACGGTAGCGGTGATAGTTTGTTTGGCGAAGTACCTGCGACTTTGTTGTTTGCTAATATAAAATACAGTTTTTAACTTCATGTTTTAATAGGAAATTTATTTAACTGTTAGTAAGTGAAACTCGTCTATCAACTCTGATGTAAATACGATACTGAATGTTGCTCCATAAATCCCAACCCGCTCACGCTTTGACAGTTGAGTGCAGGGTTGATATGAAATTAAATGCAATTTCTTGGTAAAGCTAAAAAGCCTTGTCTACACTCAACGTAAAACGAATGTTATTCGTTGGGTGGCATATTAATTGAGCCACGGAGAAAAGTAACCAAAGAGTTACACAAATAAAGTTGGCTTGATAAGGACGGGGAAATGAACAACGAGTGTTTTGCTAGGTCCCGAGGTGTCACGGATGAGATGCCAATGAAAGAAACGCTTTCTGCAGGTAAAGATCCTTACGCGCATTATCTAAAAGACATCGTGGGGATTGATTTACTCTCTCGAGAAGATGAACTGCATTACGCCAAGCTTAATCGTGCGGGTGATAAAGAAGCGCGCGAGGTCATGATTGAGTCTAACTTACGTTTGGTGGTGAAAATTGCAAAAAGCTACTTAAAACGTACTGGTAACAATTTCACGTTGCTTGACCTAATTGAAGAGGGCAACATCGGCTTGATCAAAGCCATCGATAAGTTTGATCCAGAACCAGGCTTCCGCTTTTCGACCTATGCTGTTTGGTGGATTCGCGAAAATATCGAAGCGGCATTGATGAATAATGGCCGTACGGTTCGACTCCCTGTTCATGTTTGCAAAGAGATAAACAGCTTAGCATCCAAAAAACACGACGCGAGTAAAAGCATGAGTAAAGACATCTCCATTGCAGAGCTATCTAACTGTTCTGGGGTTAAAGTCGAGCGAGTTGATGAGTTGGTTGCTTTGAGTGGCTTTATTGATGTTTCTACCACGGTTGATTTGCAACATGCGCCATTCGTTCTTGACCATTGTGAAAGTAAATATACGCCAAACCCTGAGCAAGACTGTGAAGACGAGTGTTTTACTCAAGCGTTAGAGCACGTGGTCAATACATTGCCGATAAAGTTACAACAAGTCTTAATCCATCGTTTCGGTTTGTTTGAACACAGCGTTAAGACTCTTTCTGAAGTGGGTGGTTTGCTAAATATCTCGAACGAACGAGTGCGCCAAATGCAAATAGAAGCGGTTGAGCGTATTCAGAAGCGTTTGAAATTTGATGGGTGGGTGTAGTGAGATTGCTAATCTCAGAAGAACGGTACGTAGGCCAGCGAGTTAGCTGGCTTTTTTCATTGTTCAGTGGACAGCAACAGCAGTTGTAATTGCGTTTTAGCGGTTTGTTCTCGAGTCCATACACTTAATACTCTTTTAAGGGCTGCTCGATAAACTCTATTTTTAAGCAAAAAAGCCAAGGTGGCTGTGTCTTTGCTCATGACATGACTTTGGGTTTCAACGAGCTGCGCTTTGTTTTCAATTTCAATACGTTGAAGATTAAAATCAGACAAGAAAGCACTTTCATACCAAACGTCAATAATCTCTCGGATCTCGAGTTCCTCCTCCGGAATATCACAATCCTGAAAATCATGGCTGTCTGGAATCGCTGATAAATAAACCACATCCAATTTGTCAGCAACAAATGTATACATCTGAATCCTAAATACCTCTAAATCTCGGTCGAATCATCTCTCTGGTTTATATCTTTGTCAATTGTATCTGTCTGATTAAAGAGTTAATTGTGAATAAGCGCCACAGTATTAACTTAAGCTGCTTAAGTATTTGTCTGTTAAGCCAAAATATTTTAAGTTGCCGTCCGGCTCTAATACCAAACTCATGTTCGAAGTGGCGATCAAACCCGGATCGTTGGTAGAGAACACCACGGTTTTGTTTAGCAGTTTATCGGTGAACAAGCGGTTGAAGTACTGGGCATTTTCTTGCTCAGCGCCATTAAATGGTTCATCAATGATGATCAGTGATTGCTCACAGCTTCCAAGCCCCAACGCGAGGCGCAATTTCTGTTGAATACCGTTGGGTAAATTCTTGCATTTATCTACGCTTAGCTGAGTGTTCAATCCTTCTGGCAACCACGCATCGAGTTCGAAAAAGCTCACCATCTCTTGCATCTTTTCTGTAGGGATGAGTCCATTATGCAAGATGAAGTTAGTCTCCAGAGAGCCTTCAAAAATGTGTAGATTAAACGGGATGTAGTTAATCGAGGTTCGGTAACGATAGCTGTTGAACTGTTTGATGTTGTAGCCGTCTACCGACACTGCGCCTTGGTATCTATCTTCTAAACCCGCAAGGATGGAAATTAGCGTGGTTTTACCGCAACCAGTCGGTCCACAAATCACCACCTTCGCCCCTGGGGCAATTTTAAATCCGAGATTGGTTAAGCCTGTTGCTGCGCCAGTGTAGCGATGGCTCACACCGCTGCCGACAATACTGCCTTGGAAGAGGCGAATAGGGGGGCTTTTCTCCAACGTTAGCTTGTCGTCATTCATCGCCATAAGGTTGTTGATTTGCGCAGAAGACGCCTTGATGGATTGGAATTTGGAAATGGAGTTGTAGATACCCATAATTGGACCTAACGCCTTCCAGACTAGAATTACGGTGGCAAGCATGGCGCCGGCATCAGATGTGCCATCCATCACGCCGATAACCGCGGTCACGATACTTGCGGTACCAATCACCTGAATCAAACTGCCACCTGCGGCTTGAACCTTGCTGTTGGTTACCGCAACGTTTTCTGCGTCGTTGGTGCTTTGCATGTGTGAAGCGCTGAAGCGAGATTGAATCACTCGCAACAGTGGCAAGCCTTGGATGGTTTTGATGCCGCGAAGAATCTCATTCCATTGGTAAGAAACCATGGCGTTGGCGCGAGAGCTCTTAGATGTGGCTTGTGAGTAGATGTAACGAGAATAAACACAGAACACCAACATCAGAATCAAACCCGCCATGACGACCAGTGCAGCGGTTCCTGACATGATGGCAATCGCGACAATGAACACAATAACAAACGGCATGTCGAAGTAGCTCAAGGTTGACTCTGCCGTTACCAATCGGCGGAATGTGTCGATGTCTTTTAAACGCGCCAACTGAGAAGACACGCCGGCGGTGGATGTCATCGCATAAGGGAGCCATAACAGCTTGGAAATAACCGCTTGAGAAATGTGCACCGCCAAGTCCTTACCTGACGTGGCAATGATGTTGACTCGCATCTTCTTGAAAAAGTATTCCGAGAATCCAACAATCACGGCAAACAACGTGAGCCAATAGAGCGTGGCTTGCGAGCTAGACGTCAAGGCGAAGTTGTACACACTCATGATAAAGAAGGGTTGGAGCGTGCCCAAGATACTGATGACAAAGCTAAGAATAATCAGGCTTTTGAGTTCATTGTTGTAGCGATAAAACGCGTATTTAATCCAGTTACTGCGGTCTTGAGATTCAGGTGGCGGTTCTCGGAACAAGCGCGAGTATTCGCTGATCGAAACTAACAAGCACGGCTTCTTGCAGAGCGGGTATTCAATGGTGTTGTTATTGGTGTAATCAAACAGGATCAGTTTGCCGTCTTTAGTGCCCAAGAAAATCGCAGTGAGGTTTTCTATCTCGATAAAACAAGGATGAGGATGCCCCTCGATGTGCTCCAACGTTTTTAGTTTGGTGACGTCACAACGGTAACCAAGGCGTTCAATCGTAGCGATAAAACTGTCGCTGTCTTTTGGTTTAGGGATAAAAGCGTCGCTGAGGATAGAAGGTGTGCCTTCCCATTCAAGCGCTATGAGGGTGTAAGCTAAACCACGAATCAAAGGTGACTGATTGTATCGCTCGTCATAGCTGCGAGCCTCAAAGTCCAACAAGCGCTGAGGGACATTATTAAAATCAACCAGAATACTCATTGGTCACCTCCGGTAAGTTTGACGCGTTTGAGGCGATGGTTGAGTTTGTCCATCTTATTGCTGACGATGATGAGGATTTTGTCGTTGGCGCGATAGGCGGTACTGGTCAAAACCAATCGAGCAAAGTCGTCATCATAAACACAGTCGATGTCGTCGAAGATCAACACACGTTTGTTCGCGAGTAAGGCACGCACTAACAACAAGGCATAAGCGACTTGGCGCGAGAATGGGTTGCGTAAATGTCCTTTAAGCTCGGTGTAGAAACCTGCGGGAAGGGCATCGATTTGTGCTTTGATGTTCATGGTTTCGCAAAGCGCAAATGCGGTGTTGTTTAAGCTCGGGCGGAAACAAGTCAAGTTGTCGATGATGGTGCCTTCAACGAACGAGCTGGTTTTGTCGACCATGAGCACGCTATTGCGCCAGACGTTGTAATTGACGTCATCGAGCGGTGTCTCGTTGATTTGGATATCGAGCTTGCTGTCGGTGTTTTGCCGCGTAATGCAATTGGTGAGGTGGGTTTTGCCTGCGCCGCTTTTCCCCGTCAGCAAGTAAGCCTGGCCGCGTTCAAACTCAATGCGTTGTTTTTCCGAATACTTCACCGAGATGCGCTCGACTTCTGTCGTGTCATTTTGTTGTTCTACAGATGCAGCAAGCTCAAGCAGCTCGGCGATACGTTGAATATGAAGCTTGTTCAACTCCCAGCGGCTCACCGTGCGCATCACTTGCTGGTATGGCGCGAAGTAACGGTTGGTAAGCATGATGATGGCTGCCATGATGCCTTGACTCGATTGCATGTTGATAACTGCCGTTGCCAAAACTACCACCACACAAGCAATGGAGAGCTGTTGTATGAGCGACAAGATAAGGCTGAAGTTCGATTCGATCTGCTCGTATTTGATGTTCTCGACTTCACGCTCTTCCACCATTTGTGTCATCAAGCTCTCAACGCGATATTCCATATTGCGTGCTTTGATATCGAGTGGGCTAGAGATGATCTCGATGATTTTCGACGTGGTTAAGCCTTCGATGTCGGATTTGTTTTCTAGGCTGTTGATTTTTTGCTTGGAAAGACTGAGTGCGAACACCGCCAAAACGATGGAGGCGAGCAAGATAGTCACCCCTGCCCAGATGTTGATCAGACCGATAATCAGAATGGTCAGTATGCTGACTGCAAGGTTGATCAGTGCCCGTACAGATTCTCCGCCAAAGAAGGATTTAATCTCTGGAATGGTGGCAATACGCTCTAAGTATTCACCGGGTTCTAGGCGACGAAACTTCGATATCTCAGCCAAACAGATGGATTGAAACACCTTGTTGGTTAAGTTGGTTTCGAATTGCTTCATGATCACAGACGAAATCTTCTCTTCCTGATTCTTTAAGTGATAGTCGAGGAAGATGGTGATCAAGATAATGGCAAACAGAAGAAACAGCGTGTCTTTGGCTTGGTTAGGTAAAACTCGGTCAAAAATAATCAGTATCGAAAAGGGCAGTACTAAGCCAAACAGCGTTGAGATGACCGTTGAGAAAGTCAGGTAACACTTGTCAGCAAAGTTAATCTTTTGGGAAAAATGCTCAGTTTGCATTGCGACCTCCTTTCTTAATCGATGGTTTGGAGAGAAGGTGTTTTGGAACTAAGTCTTGATTGCTTCTGCCTTCGATATCGCTCATCAACTGCATGATGCTTTCGATGGATTGCACCGACAGCATGCCTTTGATTTGCTCAAGATTGATCGATTCAATGATGTAGTCATAGCGCGCGCTCTCGTAATCACGTAGCGCGCTAAACAGTTTACTTTCCGCTGCCAGTAAGTCGGTAATGGTTCGCGTACCAAGCTGGTAAGCGCGTTGAATGCCTTTGTAGGAAGCGTAGTTTGCACGGATGATGTTCTCGTAGCTGCTGATGGCGCGGGAGAAGTCATTAATGTTGAGCACTGAGGTATTAACGCTATTGCGCGTTGTGAACAACGAATCTTGGTACAGTAGCTCCGTTCGCTCGATGGCAGTTGATGATTTTTGATAACCGTAGTAATCCGAACCGCCGGAGAAAATCGGCACATTCAAGTTTAAGCCGACGCTGGTGGAGTTATTGTCCCCTGTTGCGGTTGGGTCGGTTCGGTCATAGTTGTTTGCATCGTCGTAACGGTAACTGGCAGAGAGCGATACGGTCGGAACGAAGTTTGAACCGCTTTCTTTCAAGCCTCTTCGACTACGTTCTACGGTCTTCTTCGCAACCAATAAGTCGTTATTGAGCTTCAACGCTTGTTCAAGAATTACGCGTTGTTCGGATTCGCTGATTTCTGCTAAGGGCACGCTTTCGTAGATGTCCTGCGATGGGGTGACTGGGTATTGAACTTGAATCTCTAAACCGTTCAAAATCACACGTCGATCTTTCTCTAAGGTTCTTAAGCGATTGGCAATGCCTTCTTTCTGAGCAATTACTTCATATAACTCGCTCGCCGCAGTGTTGCCAAGCTCCACGTTACGACGCATTTGGCGCTCACGTGTTTCAGACGATTTAAGCTCGACTTTGGTGGCTTTGATTTGTGCGTTGTTTTTGAGGTACTCGAAATATTGCGTCGCGATTTCAGAAATGGTGCTCTGGATTTTGTTCTCGTGTTTGATTTCTTCAATGTTGAAATCAAGTTTTGCGGTGCCGTATTTGAAGATGTCGCCAAGGTTAAACACCGATTGCGATAAAGACACGCTGTAGCTGTTTGAGTTGTAGCTAGAACGCGTATCCGGTGTTCCCGCTAATATGGTCTCGTTTTCATTCCATGTGGTATCAGCGGCACCGTTTAAAGAGGGCAGGAACTTAGAACGGCTAATGTCGATGTTGTATTCGTTTTCTTCCACGCCTTTGTCACTAGCGCGCAGAGATAAATTGTTTTCCAAGCCGAGTTTGACCGCCTCAAGCAAGGTGGTCGCCATTGCCGAAGGTGCATTGCTCAATGTAAGCGCTGCCAATACGCAGCTAGTTAAGTTTCTGTACCGCCACATACTTGTTGATCACCTTGATGATTTCGTCGTTTTTATAAGGTTTGCTGATCACGTAATCCATTCCAGCTTCGATACAAGCTTGGTGTTCATTACTGCTGGTCAATGCTGTCGCACCTATAATAGTGCAAGGGTTTTGTCCGCTCTCTTGTTCGTATTGTCGAATGCGTTTGGTTGCTTCAATACCGCCCATGCCAGGCATGATGCAGTCCATAAAAATGATGTCCGAGCGCTGATTCATGAAGTGCTGAACAGCGTCTGCGCCATCGCCAACGGTATCGGCTTCGTATTCTTGCTTGCTCAAAATACGTTTGAGTAGAATCTGTTGAACACGGTCATCTTCCACAATCAGGAATGAGCTGTTCTCCATCTGATCTTCTGAGGCTTCCGCTTCCATGATTGCCAATAGGTTAGGGATGAACTCATACGGAATCGCAGGAGAGTTCAGAATCTTGTCGACAAAGGTATGGCTCTCTTGTGCTTGCTGAGTGCTAGTGACTGAAAGCAGCAATTTAGTATTCGGGTGATTGCGCAGTTGCGATTTCACCGTTTTGCTCAGTGAGGGCAGCTTGTTTGGCTCGAACGTGTCGGTCAGCATGATGGCATCGTATTCGCCAAAGGTTTTTGCAGCAGAGAAAAGCTCATTCGGCGTTCGAATTGGCGTGATCTCTAAGCCCAAGTTGACGAGCATTTTGCTCATCACATCAATGCGCAGCTGAGAGTTGGCACACAGCAACAAACGTTTATTGTCGAAGCGAGTTTTTTCGGTGTGGAAGCTTTTGGCTTTCAAATCGAGCTGAATTTGAAAACGTTCCTGATTGCCCGATTGATACCAATGGCTCTCGTAATAGCCATAATCTTTCAACACGCTTTTCGCCAAATCGTCTTTGGTTGCAGTGTGCTGTTTATGGTCGCTCCAGTGTAGGGTATTGAGCTTGGCAAACGGCACATCCAGTGTGGTTAAGAAGTTTAGATTGATGGTCAGGCGAGTGTTTTCAATGTCTGACGCCGCGCCTGACTCAATGGTGACAAACAGTTTCTTATCGGCTTTGAGTTGGATGGCATTCGATAGCTGTAGGAACAACACCCAGAATAAGCTGGTGGATTGCCCTTCAACACGGTTTGGCAAGTTATCCGAGATAAAACAGTCTAGCTCACCTTCATTTCGCTGCACTTTGGAACTGATGTGAATCATCAATTCAGACAACACATTAAGCAGTGAAAACTCTTTCGATTTGCTCTCGGTCCCTTGTGAAATGAGTCGGTTGTAGTTCTCTGCCAATTCAGACAGGGTATTGGCAGCCGAGGTTATATCTTGCGCCATCAACACGCCGCTCTCATCGGTCTCTTGAACGAGATATTGCACGCCGCCGTTAATGGTGTTGGTGATGCCACGAATCTCGTAACCAATCAGAGCATAGAGCTGCTTGTAGAGATCGTTATTACGTTTTTGCTCTTCGAGTTTGCTGAAAATGAGTTTTAGGTGAGAGTAGATCTGACGCTGCTTCGGATTGATGCTCACTTCATTCAGCAACTCTTCCAGCCTTTGTAAATCCAGTTGTTTGAGCTCTTGATAAAGCCCATCGAATTCTTGGTCAATGTCACGCTCATTCGAACTGGATTTTTTCAGTTTTAGGATTGCCACCAAATTCGATAGAACGGCGATACCAACCAACACAACAACGACCATAAGCAACCAAATAAAGAACTCGTTTTTCTCCATCATTAGGTCGCTCGCATGGTTGTTAAACATGGTGCGATAGTTGTCGTCCATTTCTAGGTAGTTGTTGGTGAGCGAGAGATACAGTGCCAACACATCGTCAAGTGTTTTTGAGCTGTCCGAGAAGCGATTAATCGCCAGTTCAAGCTGCGTATATTCGGTCGCGCCCACCAAGCTAAACTCGGTTTTGTTGAGTGATGCGAGAGACTTAAACTGATCAATTTCATTTTTCAGAACCTTAAAATCAAGCTCTGTTGTACTGCAATAACGTGCCGATAAACAGCGTTGAAGCGTTTGGATATCCAGTTCGATGGTTTGGTTGAGTTGTTGAGCTTGAACCAATAGAGGCGCGTTTTGCACCTGCTCCACTGAATCCACTTTTTCCCAAGAAACATACAAATAGAAGGCGAGGGCAGCCAGCACCAAGCTGAAAGCAATGCTTAGGCGCATAACAGGAACGGAAATGTTGTAGGAAGGTTTGTTACTCATCCATTACCTCTCATCGAACGCGTCTTCGATAGCCGACATAACCGGCTTCGCAGCGTATTCGATAACCCGACGTGACCCTGTTTTCACGTCGGCGGTAAACTCCATATAAGGGGACAGCTTGAATTGTGTGCCTCCGCGCTCTAAGTAGTTTTGGCTGATCTGGATTTCAGCAAGGTAGAATTCAGCGTCCTCTTCTTCATAGGACGAACGGCTGATCGACGCGATTCGACCTTCCAAAAATCCGTATTTGGCAAAGTTGTAGGTGTCCATCTTCACTTTGACTGCCTGTCCGATTTCAACAAAGCCCATGTCTTTACGTGGAATCTTCGCTTCACCATGAAGGGAGTTATTTATCGGCGCAATGTCCGCGATACTTTCACCCGGCGGTATTACGGCAGAGCGGAAGTTGAAGTGCACTTTATCGACCACGCCGTCAATAGGGGCGTAGACCACGAGGCGATCCACTTTGTCTGAGTGTTGAGGACGAAGAATGCGTTTTAGCTTGAGATCTTTCTTCGCTTGAATGATTTGTGCTTGGTATTCGGAGTTGCGATTTTCCACCAAGTCACGGTACTGTTTTTCTAGCTTGTCGAGTTGGAAGCGCTCATTCATGACCGACTCATCAAGGTTTTCAATCTCACGCACCATGTTTGACTCTTGAACCTGCATATTCAGAACATCGACATAAGACGCCATTTCTTCTTTGTACAAGGTGTTCTTGATATTGAGCTGTTTGCGAATCAAAGAAAGCTGGTTCTCGGAGCTTTTGCGGCGCTTAAGCATAGAATCAATCAACGAGTTCTTATGATTGATATCGTGGGTGATCAACTCTTCATTAGAGCGGTTTTTGGAAAACTCTTGTTGCCAGGTATTCATATTTACCTGAACCAGTTCTGGATATTTTTCGATGTAGGCAGAGAAATCGGGCTCTACCATATCGCGCAGGCTTTCATAACGAAGTTTGTCTAACTCAAGCTGAATGATTTCTGTGTTTACAGTATCGAGTTGAGTGTTTCTATCCAAAGAGCGAATGCGCGCAATGGGTTGACCTTCGTAAACCACTTCGCCTTTTCGCACTAACATTTCTTCGAGAATACCGCCTTCAAGGTGTTGCACTTTTTCTACGTCAGATTCCAGCAATAGCTCACCTCGCACCGACACCACGATGTCGATACGAGCTTGAGACGCCACGGCGATAGCCACCATTGAAAGCAAAAAGATAACAAGCAATGTTTTGTGTACGCTGGTCATCGCACTGGCTAGCACTATCGTATCGTCTGCAGTCACCTTCGAAGACTCGTTGTTGGAAACGAGTGCTTTTCTGAGGTGGTGCTCGATCTGCTTGTTACTCATAATCCACCTCGGTTATTCATCATCTGCGCTGTCATCGAGAGAGTTCTCGATATCTAACAGCTGGCTTATTTGTTTGTTCACATTGTTGAGCTCAGTTTTGATATCCTCAATCAATTCATTAGGTGCGGGGAAGTGGTGCTTACTTAAATTTTCTAGCTTTGCCATTTTGGGTGGTAAATCATCATCACAAAGCAATACGAGAATGGTCTTCAGCTTTTTTGAGTAGCCGCTCAGTTCTTCAAAACGGTTTTGTTTATGCAGCATTTCGATGTTGATTGCCGCACTGCTGAAATCCTTGTAAAAATCTCCCAATAGCAATTGCAGCCCTTTGTGGCTGTTGTCGACTGAGCGCAACAGATTCGTCATGTTTATCATTGTTCCACCGCCCTAATTGCTTTAATGACAATAACTAAGGATCTTTAAATTGCGTTTTCAAATTTTTTTTTACCTCTTTTTGGCTAAACAACATGAATATGAAAAAAGTTGGATAAAAAAGTTGGTTTTCCAGAATGGTGTCCTTTACTGCTTCTAAACACGATCAGTTAGCTAATGGCAACGGAGGCTGTAATGGCAGGTGACAACAACCAAAATAACCAAAACAAAGACCTAAATGACGCGGTAGAACAAACGGAAACCAATGACGCGGGTACGCCCTCCCAGCAGCAGAATCAGCAAAATCAACAGAATACGATTGCTTCGACTGTAGCGACGGGTGCTGAAAATACCGACGCAGCAGACGAAGCCAATCAGGCGATGGAAGACAACCCAAGTGGTGCCGGGTCCGAAGAAGAAGCCTCGGCGTCCGGTGGTGCGGTACAAGAAGACTCGCCAGAGAGTAGCGGTGGTTCGGATGCCGCTCAATCGAACGTAGTAGACAGCGTGGCATCAGACGGTGGCTCTGGTGAAGAAGCGTCTGGCAGCGGCGGTGCGGCTTCAGGTGCGGGTGCACAAGCTGTTGGTGGCGGTGATGCCTCTGGCTCTGAAGGCGCTTCGGACGCAGAAGGAAATGAAGCGCAAGGACAAGCTGTACAAACTTCAGCGGCGCCAAGTGCCTCTTCATCCGATTCTGAAGGCTCACAAGGTGGTGATAACCTAGATTCAGAAACCACAGAAGAAACCTTTGCGGTGGACGTTCAAGACACCAGTGAAGAGACCACGACGCAAGTAGAAGATGATTTCGACTCTGAAACCACGAGCGAAACGTTCCAAATTAAAGTCGAAGGTGAAAACGACGCGCCAGAGGTAGAACAAGATCTGGCTTACATCATGGATGAAGACGGCACCATTACCTTCACGCAAGAACAATTACTCGAATACGCAAGTGATGTTGATGGCGACGACCTTGTTGCGTCTAACGTCCAAGTAGGTGCGAATGCATCGGTTCAAGACAATGGTGACGGCACGTTCACCGTGGTTCCAGACGCTGATTTCAATGGTGAAGTCGACTTAACGTTTGATATCAGTGATGGTCAAGAAACCGTTTCAAGTTCTATCGATTTAACCGTTCGTCCAATCAATGACGCACCAGTGCCTGAAGATAAAACCTTTGAGGTGGAAGAAGACGGCACTCTGATCTTCACCGATGCTGACCTGCTTGCTGGCGCAACGGATATTGAAGGCGATAACCTAACCGTTGAAGGTGTGAGTTACGATGGTGGCGATGGCATCCTGACCGACAACGGCAATGGGACTTACACTTTTGCGCCAAATGAAAACTTCAATGGTGATGTGAACTTCAGCTTTGATGTGTCCGATGGCACAGATACGGTTTCTGCCAACATTGATGTCAGTGTTACGCCTGTCGATGATGCGCCAGTGTCGGGCAATCTTGCTTACTCGGTGGATGAAGATGGCTCGATTCGTTTGAGCCAAGAGCAGTTGTTGTCGCAAGCTTCCGATGTGGAAGGCGATGCACTGACGGCGTCTAACCTTTCGGTAGATGGCAACGCGACGGTGACTCAAAACGACGATGGTAGCTTCACCATCACGCCGGACGCAGATTTTAATGGTGATATCGACATCAGCTTTGATATCTCAGATGGCACGAATACCGTTCAAGCAACCGCAGATCTAACCGTTAATCCAATCAACGATCTGCCTGCTCCTCAAGACCAACAATTCAGTGTGGAAGAGGACGGCACGCTGCAATTTACTGATGCGGATCTGCTTGTTGGCGCGACCGATATTGAAGGCGATGACCTTTCTGTAACGGGAATCAGCTATGAAGGAACCGATGGCGTTCTAACTGACAATGGCGATGGCACATATAGCTTTGCGCCAAATGAGAACTTCAACGGCGATGTGAACTTCAGCTTCGATGTATCTGATGGCACAGATACGGTTTCAGCGAATGTAGATGTGAGCGTCACGCCGGTGAATGATCCTCCGGTGGCTGGTTCAACGTCTTACACGGTTCACGAGGACAACTCTATTACCATTTCTGACGCGCAGCTGTTGGCAAACTCTTCGGATTTAGAAGGGGATGTCTCGATAGATAGCGTGAGCTACTCTGGCAGCGATGGTGTGTTGCAAATCAATGGTGACGGTACGTACACCTTCTCTCCAAATGAAAACTTTAATGGTGAAGTGACGCTTGATGTTGTCGTCGCTGATGAAGAAGGCGCAACGGATGCCACCACTGCTGGCATTACGGTGCTGGAAGTGAACGATCCACCAGTCGCAGGACCAACTTCTTACACCATTGATGAAGATTCAGTTCTGACGTTTAATGAGTCGCAAGTGCTGTTGAATGCCTCTGATGTGGAAGGCGATGTAGAGCTTGTTGGCATTAGTTACGATGGTCCGGATGGCATTTTCACCGTTAACGATGATGGCACGTGCAGCTTCGCGCCAAACGAGAACTTTAACGGACAAGTTCAGCTTGATGTCACCATTCGAGATGAAGATGGAGCAGAAGTTGATACCGTCATCAATGTGAATGTATTGCCAATCAATGATGCGCCAGTATCGGGTGATTTGGCTTACAGCGTTGATGAAGATGGAGCGATTACACTCAGTCAAGAGCAGCTTCTTTCTCAAGCGTCTGATATTGAGGGCGATGACCTGACTGCTAGCGATTTGACTGTAGATGGAAATGCAACCGTCACAGCGAACGACGATGGCAGCTTCACGATTACACCAGATGCGGACTTTAATGGTTACATTGATATCCAATTCAACATTACGGATGGCACAGACACTATCCAAGCAACGGCGGATCTAACGGTTAATCCAGTTAACGATCTTCCTGTTCCTCAAGACCAGCAGTTCAGCGTTGAAGAAGACGGCACGCTGCAGTTTACCGACGCAGACCTACTTGCTGGCGCGACCGACATCGATGGCGATAACTTAACGGTTGACGGCATTAGCTACACAGGCAGCGATGGTGTGCTGACTGACCACGGCGATGGCACTTACACCTTTGCACCAAATGAAAACTTCAACGGTGATGTCAGCTTTAGCTTTGGTGTTTCTGACGGTACTGAAACCGTACCTGCCAATGTGGATGTAAGCGTCACTCCAGTGAACGATCCTCCGGTTGCGGGTTCAACGTCTTACACGGTTGATGAAGATAATGCGATTACGATTTCCGACGAGCAGTTTCTGGCTAACTCTTCGGATGTGGAAGGCGCAGTGTCCATCGATAGCGTGACCTATTCAGGCACCGATGGCGTATTCCAAGACAACGGTGACGGCACTTACACCTTCATGCCGAATGAGAACTTCAGCGGTGATATCAGCCTTGATGTGATTGTGGCGGATGAGCAAGGTGCGATTGACGAAACGACCGCAGGCATTACGGTCATTGAAGTGAATGACCCTCCAGTTGCCGGTCCAACGTCTTACACGATTGACGAAGATTCAGTACTGACATTCAGTGAGTCACAAATTCTTGCCAACGCATCTGATATCGAGGGCGATGTAGAGCTTGTTGGCATCAGCTATGAAGGCTCGGATGGTATCTTTACCGTCAATGGCGATGGTACTTGCAGCTTTGCGCCAAACGAGAACTTCAATGGTCAAGTTCAGTTGGATGTGACCATTCAAGATGAGAATGGGGCAACCGTTGATACGCATATCAATGTCGACGTATTGCCAATCAACGATCCACCAGTATCGGGCGATTTGGCTTACACCATCAACGAAGACAGCTCAATTACGTTAAGCCAAGAGCAATTGCTTGCCAAAGCGGGCGATATTGATAGCGAGAACCTTGAAGCCATCAATCTATCGACAGATGACAACGCGACGATTCAATACAACGATGATGGCAGTTACACCATCACACCGGATGAAAACTACAACGGCGATCTAGACCTGACCTTCGATATCATTGATAACGATGGTGGCTCGGTACAAGTTGGTCTGGATATTACGGTTAATCCTGTGAATGACTTGCCACAAGCGCAAGATCAACAGTTCACGGTAGAAGAAGATGGCACCTTGCTGTTCACGGATGCAGACCTATTGGAAGGCGCATCGGATATTGATGGCGATGATCTGTCTATCGAAAACGTTCTCTACACAGGTGCGGATGGTGTGCTTACCGACAATGGCGATGGCACTTACAGCTTCGCGCCGAATGAAAACTTCAACGGTGATGTTCAGTTCACATTCGATGTGTCTGACGGCACAGGTTCAACACCAGCATTCATTGATGTCAGCGTGACACCAGTGAACGATCCACCGGTGGCAGGTTCTACGTCTTACACGGTTCAAGAAGACGGTCAAATTACCATTAGTGACGAGCAGTTGTTAGCTAACTCTTCTGATGTGGAAGGCGACGTAGCCTTGGCGAATGTTAGCTACACCGGTAACGACGGTAGCTTCGTGGACAATGGCGACGGGACATATACCTTCACGCCAAATGCGAACTTTGACGGTAACATTTCACTTGACGTTACGGTTATCGACCAAGATGGTGCAACGGATACGACAACCGCAGGCATCGATGTTATCGCGGTGAACGACGCACCTGAAACGTCAGGCATTCAAGCGGAAGTGGATGAAGATAACGCCATCACCATCACGCAAGAACAGTTGCTTGCGAATGCGACAGACATTGAAGGTGATGACCTTGTTGCTAGCAACCTACAAACCAATGACCCAGATGCGACGATCGTAGCCAACGACGATGGTTCATTCACCATTACGCATACGGAAAACTTTAACGGAGAGTTGGACTTCACTTACAACATCAGCGATGGCGAAAATGATGTTCTGACCACGTTGGATCTGACCGTTAATCCTGTCAACGATGCGCCAGAAGCGGGCGACGAGATCTTTATTCAAGCGGAAGAAGACCAAACAGTGGGGGTTTCTCTGCGTGAAGAGCCTGCGTTACGTCTCGACCAAGCCCCTGAAAACGGCATTATCGAAGCGAATCTAAATGACGAATGGGTACAGCTAGAAGTCGGGCAGGAGGTTCCTGCGGATACGGAAGTGCGCTTTATCCCAGACGATGAGGCATTAACCAACGGTACACATACGACACAAATCGGTACGTTTGATGACAACGCGAGTGTGGATGATTGGGGGGATGAAGTTGACCCTTATACGCGTCAATTCACTGATGGTGATTTGACGGTTACCGTTCAGAGTAACGACGACCCTCTTGGTGCTTGGAATGGTAACACGCACATTGGGCATGGTATTGGCGATACTGACCGCCAAGGTTTGAGTGGCGATGAAAAACTGACTGTAACCGTTGAAGGTCAAGACATCAACGAAATCAGCTTCCACCTAGATGGTCTAGGCGGCTGGTTTATGGAAGAGTCTCGCCACTTTACGGAAGTCGAAATTCGCGCATTCAACTCCGAGGGTGACTTGATCGACTCGATGACTTACCACAAAGAAGATCGTGGTAGTTATGAGACGGATTACACCCTAACGGTGAACGAGCCGGTGTCTTACTTTGAGCTCGGTACGATTCAAGGTAACGGTACATACGTGGTTCAAAACATGACGGTTTCCCAAACTTGTCATGATGAAGCGGTGTTCACATCTATTGGCGTGGACGGCACGGAAATCACTGAAACGGTAGAACTGAATATCCGTGAAGGTGACAGTGAAATCGAACTGACTGCTGACCTGCCAAATGTGACCATCGATACTGAAGGTTCTACGCAGTTTGCCTCTGTGGTTATCACAGAAGAGCAGCTTTTAGCACAAGCGAGTGATATCGATAGTGACGTTCTTGATATTCAAAACCTTGAGCTGGTGGGGGATAACGCGGAGCACGCTACGTTAACCGACAACGGCGATGGTACATGGACCGTCACACCAGATGAGAACTTCTACGGTGAGATTGAGCTGGGTTACCAAGTCACGGATGGTGAGCTAACCGACGACAACATCATCAATATCAACTTCGAAGCAGTAAACGATGCGCCAATCGTTTCTGGTCCGATTGTGTTGTCGACTGATGAGGATGTGGGCATTACGTTTAGCGCGGATGACCTGCTTGCGAATGCAAGTGATGTGGAAGGCGATGCGCTGTCTATCTCTGATATCTCTTACAGCGGTGATAACGGTGAGCTCGTCGACAATGGCGACGGCACTTACACCTTTATGCCGAATGAAAACTTCAATGGTGAAGTCGATATCGATTACAAAGTCTTCGATGGCACCGATGAAGTCGATACTCATCTAGATCTGACCGTTATTCCGGTCAACGATGTGCCAGTTCCTGGGGCGCCGCTGCATACTCAAATGCTAGAAAACGGCACCATCATCATCGAAGCAAAAGACCTGTTATCAGGTGCGACCGATGTGGATGGCGACATTCTGCATATCGAGAATCTGCTGCTTGTTGGCCAGTCACAAGGTACGTTGACAGACAACGGCGACAACACCTTTACCTTCGAACCAACTTCGAACTTCTATGGTGAAGTCAACCTGACCTTCGACATCAGCGATGGTCAAGCAAGTGCACCAAGCACAGCGAAGATCGATGTTGAGATCGTCAACGAAGGTCCGGAGGTCAGCGGTCCTGTTGATGCGGTCGTCGATGAAGATGGCTCAATTACCATCACTCAAGAAGACTTGTTAGCGAACGCGATGGACGTGGATGGTGACAACCTTGAAGCGGTGAACCTGTCGACCAACGATCCTAATGCAACCATCGTTGAGAACGCTGATGGTAGCTTCACGATTACACCGAGCGAAAACTTCTTTGGTGAAATCGAATTTACTTATGACGTAACTGACGCGATAGAAACCGTCGCCGCGGATCTAAACCTCACCGTTAACCCAGTAAACGACCTGCCAGATGTGCCTGATTTGTCCTTCACCACAGAAGACGGCGAAGCCATCACGATTACTGAAGCAGAGCTGTTGGCTCAAGCTTCGGACATCGAAGGCGATGACTTATCTGTTGTGAACGTGACGAGCTTAAGCGATACGGTTCAAGTGACAGACAATGGCGATGGCACTTACACGTTAACGCCAGAGCAAGGCTTCTTTGGTAATGTTGACCTCACGTTTGATGTGAGCGATGGCACCGATGTGGTGGCGGCAAATATCGACTTGAAAGTTGAGTTCGTCAACGACGCACCAGAAGCAGCACCAATCGTTGCAGACGTGGACGAGGATGGCTCTATCCTCGTAACACAAGAAATGCTGCTTGAAAACGCCAGCGATCAAGATGGTGATGACCTATACGCAACGGCGCTAGAAACCAATGATCCGAATGCCTCTATCGTGGACAACGGCGACGGCACCTTTACCGTTACACCTTCACAGCACTTCAACGGAGACATCGAGTTTACTTATGAAGTAAGCGACGGTGAATTGAGTGTTGCCAATGAAATGACATTGACGGTGAACCCAGTCAATGACATTCCAATTGTTGCGCCTGGCATGTACCACATTGAAGAGGATGGCAGCATCCTGTTCACGCAAGAAGATCTGCTAAGTGGTGCGATTGATATTGATGGTGATGACCTCACTGTTACCAGCATTAACTACTCGGGGGATGAAGGTACTGTAACGGACAACGGTGACGGTACATTTAGCTTCGTGCCAGAAGAGCACTTCAGTGGTGACTTGCAGTTCAGCTTTACGGTTTCTGACGGTACTGATGAAGTTGAGCAAGACATTAATGTTCACATCGAAGCAGTGGCAGATGCGCCAGAACTAGTCATCACTGATGGCGATGGTCGAAACGTGGATGACCAAGCGATCTTGGTTGAGCCAGGCGGTATTGTTGAAGTGAACATCGCTGCAGCATTGGTTGACCAAGACTTGTCAGAAACACTGACTGTGACCGTGGATGGTGTTCCAGAAGGTTCGGTGATCAGCTACGACAACGAAGGGATACTTAACGATCAAGACAACGGTATCACCAGTTTCAACGATACTGAAATCACGGTTACGTTTGAAGGTGAAACCGCGGGTTACCAAAACACAGCGGGTTACTACAAAGTCGATGAAGATGGCAACATCACGGGCGTTGAAGTAGTGTACGAAAACGCCTCTCAAGTTGGTGGCGGCGGTGACCTCATTCCGGGACAAGATCAGTTCAGCTTCCAAATTTCGGAAGGGGAAAGTTTCAATCTGTTCTTAATTCCAAATGGTCATGCCCACAATAACTTCGACGCTCTGCAAGATGGTCAGTACGAGTTCCGTGCAGCAGATGGCTCTCCTGCGAACATGGATACCGTTGACCCCCAACTCGTGTTTGTTGGCGCTGATGGTTCTGAAACCGTGATTCAAAGCCAATTCGGTGATGCAGTCTTCCATGGTGGTTCAAGCTCAGAGCTCAACCAAGATGGCATTGAACATACCCGAACCACCGTAAACGAAGACGGTGAACTGGTTTACGGCTTTGAAGATCTCTACGGTGGCGGCGATGCCGATTACACCGACTTCAACTTCACCATTGATGTAGGTGAAGTGAACAGCCAGATCTACAGCGGTGAAGTGACAGTCGGTCCAGATGGTTCTGTAACGCTTCCAACCACAGCAATTGAACAAGAGCTACAGATTCAATTGCCAGAAGACTTTAACCAACAGCTAGAAATTAATGTAACGGCAACGGCAACAGAGCTATCAAATAATGATTCTGAAACCGTTTCTCAAACAATCTACGTCAATGCAACAGGTGCCCATATTGAACATGCACCTGAAGCATTACCTGTTTCAGCGATGGTTGAAGAAGATGGTTCAATCCTAATTACGCAAGAAGATTTACTCGCTAATGCGCGTGACTTGGATGGAGACCAACTGACAGCGCTGAATTTGGCTACGGATGATGAAAACATCACCATCACAGACAATGGCGACGGTACTTACACTTTAACGCCAGATGCGGACTTTAATGGTGATATCACCTTTACGTTCGATGTGTCTGACGGCGATGATGTTGTCTCAACCAACCTTGAGTTATTGGTGTCACCAGTTAACGATGCGCCTGAGCCACAAGATCAAGCGTTCACTGTTGGTGAAGATGGTGTGCTGACCTTTACTGATGCGGATCTGCTAACAGGCGCTACCGACATTGAAGGGGATGACCTATCTGTTGAGGGCGTCACTTACACAGGCGCAGACGGTGTTCTTACTGACAATGGTGATGGCACCTACAGCTTCGCACCAAACGAGAACTTCAATGGCGACGTGAACTTCACTTTCGATGTTTCCGATGGCACGGATACTGTGACGGCAAATATCGATGTAACAGTGACGCCAGAGAACGATCCACCGGTTGCAGGCAGCACGGCTTACACCGTTCATGAAGACAATTCGATCACCATCAGTGACGAACAGCTATTAGCGAACTCATCGGATATTGAAGGCGATGTGTTGATTGATAGCGTGAGCTACAGCGGTAACGATGGTGTGTTAGAAATCAACGGTGATGGTACTTATACCTTCTCACCAAACGAGAACTTCAGCGGCGAGGTGAGCCTAGATGTTGTCGTTGTCGATGAAGAAGGTGCAACGGACTCTACCACTGCTGGCATTACTGTGATTGAGGTAAATGACCCACCAATCGCAGGTCCTACCGCATACACTATCGATGAAGACCAAGTTCTAACCTTCAGTGAATCGCAAGTGCTACTGAATGCTTCGGATGTTGAAGGGGATGTCGAGCTAGTAGGCATCAGCTACGACGGTCCAGATGGCATCTTCTCAGTAAATGGCGATGGCACATGTAGCTTTGCACCGAATGAAAACTTCAACGGTCAAGTGCAGTTGGATGTAACCATTCGCGATGAAGACGGCGCAGAGGTCGATACTTACATCACAGTCGATGTCTTACTAATCAATGATGCACCAGTATCGGGTAACTTGGCGTACAGCGTCGACGAAGACAACTCAATCACGTTGAGTCAAGAGCAGCTTCTTGCTCAAGCAACGGATGTAGAAGGTGACGCACTAACCGCATCTAATCTAGTGGTTGATGGCGATGCAACGGTTACGGCAAACGACGATGGTAGCTTCACTATCACGCCAGATGCGAACTTCAATGGCGACATTGATATCACGTTCGATATCAACGACGGCAGCGATACTATTGTTGCAACAGCGGACCTAACCGTTAACCCAGTTAATGATTTGCCGCAGCCAGAAGATCAAGTGTTCACCATTGGTGAAGATGGCGTGTTGACCTTCACTGATCAAGATCTGCTTGATGGTGCAACGGACATCGATGGTGATGATCTATCGGTAGAAGGTGTCACTTACACCGGTGCGGACGGTGTCCTAACTGACAATGGCGATGGCATTTACAGCTTCGCACCGAACGAAAACTTCAATGGTGACGTGAACTTTACCTTCGATGTTTCTGATGGCACGGATACCGTGACCGCGAATATCGATGTGACAGTCACGCCAGAGAACGATCCACCAGTGGCAGGCAGCACGTCTTACACAGTGCATGAAGACAACTCGATCACCATCAGTGATGAGCAACTACTGGCTAATTCGTCTGATATCGAAGGTGATGTTGCGATCAGCAGCGTGAGCTACAGCGGTAACGACGGTGTGCTAGAAATTAATGGCGATGGTACTTACACCTTCTCACCAAACGAAAACTTCAATGGCGATGTTAGCCTAGATGTTGTCGTGGTTGACGAGGACGGCGCGGTTGATACGACAACAGCGGGTATTACCGTTCTTGAGGTGAACGATCCACCAATCGCAGGAACAACCAGTTACACCATTGATGAAGATGAAGTCATCACCATCAGTGCAGAACAGTTGTTGGCGAACTCCTCCGATATTGAAGGTGAGGTAGCACTAGATAGTGTGAGCTACAGTGGCAGTGAAGGTATCTTTACCGACAATGGTGATGGTACGTTCAGCTTTGCACCAAACCAAAACTTCAATGGTGAAGTGAATCTTGATGTTGTAGTCGTGGACGAAGATGGTGCGACCGCTTCGACGACGGCAAACATTGATGTTCTGCCAATCAATGATGCTCCAGTATCGGGTGACTTGGCTTACAGTGTCGACGAAGACAACTCAATCACGCTAAGCCAAGAACAATTGTTGGCTCAAGCAACGGATGTAGAAGGTGATGCGCTAACCGCGACTAACCTAGTGGTTGACGGTGATGCAACGGTTACGGCAAATGATGATGGCAGCTTTACCATCACGCCAGATGCGAACTTCAATGGTGACATTGATATCACGTTTGATATCAGTGATGGTTCTGACACTTTGGTCGCGACGGCTGACCTGACGGTTAATCCAGTTAACGACCTACCACAGCCAGAAGATCAAGCGTTCACCATTGGTGAAGATGGCGTCTTGCTGTTCACTGATGAAGATCTGCTTGATGGCGCAACGGATATCGATGGCGATGACCTATCGGTTGAAGGCGTGAGCTACACAGGTGCTGATGGTGTCCTAACCGACAACGGTGACGGCACTTACAGCTTCGCGCCAAACGAGAACTTCAATGGCGACGTGAACTTCACCTTCGATGTTTCTGATGGCTCGGATACAGTGACGGCGAATATCGATGTAAGCGTGACGCCAGAGAATGATCCACCAGTGGCAGGCAGCACGTCTTACACGGTGCATGAAGACAATTCGATCACCATCAGTAACGAGCAGTTATTGGCTAACTCATCTGACGTCGAAGGCGAAGTAGCAATCGACAGCGTCAGCTACAGCGGCGCAGATGGCGTGTTCCAAGACAATGGTGATGGCACTTACACCTTCTCGCCAAACGAGAACTTCAATGGTGAAGTGAGCCTAGATGTTGTCGTGGTAGATGAAGACGGTGCAACGGATTCAACTACCGCAGGTATTACGGTACTTGAGGTAAACGATCCGCCAATTGCCGGCGCAACTAGCTACTCAGTGAACGAAGACGAGGTCATCACCATCAGCTCTGAGCAGCTATTGGCGAATGCTTCGGATGTTGAAGGTGACGTCGCGATTGATAGCGTCAGCTACAGCGGCTCCGACGGTATCTTTACCGATAACGGTGACGGTACATTCAGCTTCGCACCAAACGAAAACTTCAACGGTGATGTCAGCCTTGATGTGGTCGTGACTGATGAAGACGGTGCAACGGTAGCAACCAATGCAAACATCGATGTATTGCCAGTCAATGATGCTCCGGTATCAGGTGATTTGGCATACAGCGTGGATGAAGATGGTTCTATCACTCTCAGCCAAGAGCAGCTTCTTGCTCAAGCCGGCGACGTGGATGGCGATGACCTAACGGCATCCAACCTGACTGTTGACGGCAATGCGACCGTTGTTGTGAACGATGACGGCAGCTTCACTATCACACCAGATGCGGACTTCAATGGCGACATTGATCTGAGCTTCGACATTACGGACGGCGATGCGACCATTCAAGCGACTGCCGATCTGACTGTGAACCCTGTGAACGACCTACCAACGGTTGGTCAGCCACAGTTTGTTACGCAAGAAGACACCAGCTTCACCTTTACCGAAGAGCAATTGCTGCAAAATGCAGGTGATATCGATGGTGATAACCTAACGGTTGAAAACGTTGCTTCTGACAGCGGTACTTTGGTTGATAACGGTGACGGCACGTACACCTTCGCACCGAATGAAAACTTCGATGGCAACGTGAACGTGACGTTTGATGTCAACGATGGCACCGCAACCGTACCAGCAGAAGCGAACATCGATGTTCAATCTGTGGTTGATATGCCAGAGCTGTCGATTGCTTCGGACTTGGTGATTGCGTCTGATAACTTCGAGTCTGGCTCGAACGGTTGGAACGCGAACACTGAGAGCTCTCAAGGCTTCGAAACGGGCGATATGCTGGGTCGTATTGGTGGCACTGGCGGTGATGAAGCGGTCAGCAAAACCTACGAGATCCCAAGCGATGTCAACGAAGTGAATATCTCGTTTAGCTTCTACGAAATCGATTCTTGGGATGGCGAGTCGTTCCAAATCTTTGTTGGCGGCGAACAGCTAACCACCTTGGAGAATTCAGCGTTCCTTACTCAAGATGGTACGACAACGCTTTACGACTCTAACGGCAACGAAGTAGGTGAAGTTGTCCACGGCTCTTCACAAGGCGAAGGCTTTAGCTTCTGGAATGATCAGGCACACCAAGTGAACTTAACCGTTCCGGTGGAAGACGGTCAGCTTCAGTTAGGCTTTGGTTCTACGCTAAACCAAAGTATTCCTGACGAGTCATTCGGCATCGACAACATCGAAATCACGGTAGCGGACGCGGATTACCAAATCATTGGTACCGAAGATACGCCAGTGCCGCTTGATATCGATGCTGCGTTAACCGATATCGATGGTTCAGAAAACCTCGCTATCTTGATTGAAGATGTGCCAGAAGGCAGCGCACTATCAGCAGGTGTTGATAACGGCGACGGCACTTGGTCACTACAACCTGGCGAGCTAGAAGGGCTAGAGTTTATTCCTTCTGCGGACTTCAATGGCGATGTGACGTTAACCGTGAACGCAACCTCTACAGATGTGGATACCGGAACCACGGCGACAGCGACGCAAGATGTGACAATTCATATCTCGCCAACCAATGATGCACCAGAAGTGACGGGTGATATCACTGCGGTAACTGCCGAAGACAACAGCATCACGCTGACTCAAGAGCAGTTACTTGAACACGCTGTCGATATTGATGGTGACGATTTGAGCGCAATCAACCTGAGCACCAATGATGAAAATGCAACGGTTGAAATGAACGAAGATGGCAGCTTCACCATTACTCCGAGCGAGAACTTCTACGGTGATATCGAGTTCACCTACGATGTGACTGACGGGGAAGAAGTGGTTGCGGCTGGTCTCGACTTAACAGTAACACCAGTCAATGACGCGCCAGAGCCACAAGATCAAGCGTTCACCGTGGGTGAGGACGGTCTTCTTACCTTCACCGATGCTGACCTGTTAACAGGCGCGACGGATGTAGAAGGTGACAACCTAACTGTTGAAGGCGTGACTTACACAGGTGCCGATGGTGTTCTTACTGACAATGGTGACGGCACTTACAGCTTCGCACCGAACGAGAACTTCAATGGCGATGTGAACTTCACGTTTGATGTATCAGACGGTACGGATACCACCTCTGCCAACATTGATGTGAGTGTGACGCCAGAGAACGATCCACCGGTTGCAGGCAGCACGGCTTATACCGTTCATGAAGACAACTCGATCACCATCAGTGACGAGCAACTACTGGCTAATTCGTCGGACATTGAAGGCGACATAGACATCAGTAGTGTGACTTACAGTGGCAACGATGGCGTCTTCCAAGACAATGGTGATGGTACGTACACCTTCTCTCCAAACGAGAACTTCAATGGAGAGGTCAGCCTAGACGTTGTCGTTGTCGATGAAGAGGGTGCGACAGAGTCAACAACAGCGGGTATCACAGTACTTGAGGTGAACGATCCACCAATCGCAGGTGCGACAAGTTACTCTGTCAATGAAGACGAAGTCATTATCTTCACGGAAGAGCAACTGCTAGCGCAATCGAGCGATGTGGAAGGCGACGTGAGCCTAGAAAGCGTCTCTTACAGTGGTAGCGACGGTATTCTAACGGCGAATGACGATGACACTTACAGCTTCGCGCCAAATGAAAACTTCAACGGTGGCGTAAGTTTAGATGTGGTGGTTGCTGATGAAGATGGCGCAACCGCGACAACCAACGCGAACATTGATATATTGCCAGTCAATGATGCTCCGGTATCTGGCGACTTGGCTTACAGCGTCGATGAAGATGGTTCAATCACATTGAGTCAAGAGCAGTTACTGGCTCAAGCAGGTGACGTAGACAGCGATAATCTAGAAGCCGTGAACTTAACCGCGGTAGCCAATGCGACCGTTGTTGAGAACCAAGATGGTAGCTTCACGATTACGCCTGATGCGAACTTCAATGGCGATATCGACCTAAGTTTCGACTTGATTGATAACGATGGTGCGAGCGTGGAAGTGGGCGTTGACCTAACGGTGAACCCAATTAATGATGCGCCGCAATCAACGCCAGTGAATATTGCTGGCACCGAAGATACTACCATTCTTATTACGCAGGACATGTTGCTTGCTAACGCGACAGACATCGACAACACCTACGATGAACTGTCTGCTGTCGACCTAGTGATTGATGAGCAATACGGTGACTTGCTAGACAATGGTGATGGAACTTGGTCATTCACTCCTGCTGAGAACTTCAACGGTGATGTGCCAATGTCGTTCGGCGTTAGCGATGGTGATTTAGTCACGCCGGTTGAAGGCAACCTAAACATCGAAGCGGTTAACGATGCACCAGAAGCGCCAACCATCCAGATGCAAGGCGAAGAAGATGTGGTCATGGTGATTGACCCAGCTTATATCGCCGATCAAGTCACGGATCTTGATGGTGACGAAATCAGCGTAGAAAGCATCACGGTTCGTGCTCCTGCAAATGCGACATTGACCCAGCAGCCAGATGGTATGTACCACTTGGTGACTACTCAAGACTTCAATGGCTTGGTGGAACTGGGCTACACCGCGACCGATGGTGAAGAAGTGGTTGAAGGTTCGTTGAATGTGGATGTTATTCCAGTTAACGATGCACCATTCAATGTGGGTAATGCCTTTATGGCAACCGACGAGGACGGTGCATTCACCTTCGACGCTGGCGACCTGATGAACTTGTTTGGCGACATCGACACTGAAAACCTAGTCGTATCACGCATTATCACCGCAGAAGGTGAAGATGGTGGTGAGGTAACAGACAACGGTGACGGTACTTGGACATTCACACCGACTGGCGATTTTGCAGGGGTTTCTGACTTGCAAGTCGTGGTAAGTGACGGTGAGTTTGAGACGGTACTTGATGTACCAGTGTTTGTTCGCCCTGTTGCGGATGGCGCGGTCATCACAACCGACCATGATGGTCCGTTAGTCTTCGGTGAGGACGAAACGGGTCACCTAGGCTTGAATGTTGGTCTAATCGACGATTCAGAAACGCTAAGTAACCTAGTGATGACCGGTTTCCCTGTTGGCTTCGAAGTTACGGATGGTGTGAACACCATTACCATTACGGAGCCGGGTCAATACATCGACTTGAACGAGTGGGATATCTCAGACCTGCAAATGACGCCTCCAGCTGACTTTAATGGCGAGTTCTTCGTAACCGTGACCGCAACAACGGTGGATTACGGTGACGAGCCAGAAGAGTTCGAAGATGGCATCGATTCAGGTGACTTCGAAACCCTAGCGGGTGAACCCGTTATCCTAACCGCTGATGACCTAATTGGATTGGCAGAAAACGTAGATGCTGACGCGGGTGATGAAGTGAAATTCGTTCACCTAGCTGATCGCAGCCAAGGTGAGATTGTCGATAACGGTGATGGCACATGGACATTCAATCCAGCACCAGGCTTTACTGGTGAAGCGGATATCGCTTACGTGATTGATAAAGACGGTGTGCTTCATGATGAGCAAACAGGTGTGGTCGTGAAAGAAGACGCACCACAAGAGAATGCTTCTCCAGAAATCGACAGCGTTTCTACCACAGAAATGGCAGCGGATGGCACCTTGTCGTTCACCAATGACGACATGCTATCGACCTTGAGCGATGACAGCTTGAGCATTGAGTCAGTGAGCCTAATGGAAGGTCAAGGTGTGATAGAGACCGATAACCAAGGTAACTACCAATTCACACCAGCAGAAGGCTACACCGGAGATGTTCAAGTTGGCTTTATTGCAACTGACGGTGAAAACCGCATTGAGAGCTTCTTTAATGTCGACATCCAAGGTGAAGGTGAAGGTGAAGCCACAACCAGCGAAGGCTACGCACTGGCTGATGATGGTTCACTAACACTAACACTAACGGAAGCACAGTTGATTGATGAGCTTGGCATTAGCCCTTCTGCAGAAGTGTTGGATGTCGCCGATGCAAACGATGCTGGCTTCTTCGCGAAATCAGGTGATGAAGAGTGGACGTACTGGCCGAACGATGACTTCGATGGCAATTTGGCTATGGATGTTCAGGTTAACGACAACGGTGAAGTATCGACTCAGAATCTGAGCATCCAAGTTGCAGACGATTCAACGCAAAGCGACGAGCCACAAATCCAAACTGCTCAAGCATCATCAGAGCAGCAAGTGGGCGAGGCGCAGCAGCCTGAAGAGCAAGCTGCAAACGGTGCAGACAGCGAAGAGGAGAGCGCGGCTGATGTGACTGCAGCTCCAGGCGATACTATTTCTATTTCGGTTCCAGATGAGGTGAGTGGTAACGAATCGGTGGATTATGCAGAAATGTCGGGTCTACCTGATGGCGCATCGGTAAGCAACGCACTGGATAATGGTGATGGTAGCTTCACATTAAGTGGCAACCTGAACCAACCAGTATCGGTTGACCTACCGGAGGGTTACGAAGGTACGAGCGAAATCCAATTCCAAGGTTACGACGAGTTGGGCAGCGCAGTAGAAGGTGCGAGTGGCACAGTTGAAGTTGAAGTCGATGATCAATACACCATGCAAGGTTCTGCTCAAGATCAGCAACCAGATATGGCGGGTATGGAATCTGGCGGCAGCGACTGGACAAGTGCGGGAGGTCAAGATCAAGGTGTTGACTTCACGGATGACTCTGGCAGCTTCGACTCGGATACTCAAACGGGTACTGACCAAGGCAACGATTTCGATCAAAGCTCAATGTAACCAGTCCTAGACGAGGGCAGTGTCATTGCTGCCCAAACCAAAGCCATGCAGAGCCTACTTTGCATGGCTTTTTTGTTGGTCTTCTTTCTATGAGCTCTAGAAAAAAACTTGGAAATTGACAAAAGTATTCTTAGTTAGTTAAAGAGTGAATTACAAGGAGGAGCGACATGTACCGTTATGTCAGTTCGCCAAAAGCGTCAAAGTACATAGTACCGCCGCCACTGCATCGTGAGTTGTCGTGTATGGATGTGCCGGAGTCAGAACTAGAGATGCGAGAAATTCTGAACAATTGGTTTGCCGATGGATTGGCGCCCATCATTCAGAATGAAGACAATTACATTTCTGCTAATGAGCAGCAGCGCTTTGAGCAGCTCAGCCGTACGGTGGGTGTTCTACTGCGTAACAAAGATTACTACTTTGCCACCAAGCGGATTCTCTCGTTGTGGGAGCAAGACTGCTTAGAAACCACTTACGTTAATTATCTGATTTTACGTAGTGAGCGCATACCATACTTCGAATAAGTCCCATTTCTTGGCTTGAAATAGTGGTTTACATGGTTTTCTTAGTAACTTTTGATACCTGTATTTAACATTTTTGTAAACATCGTTATATTTAAGGCTCATCGTTGTCAGGAGTTTATGGATGAACCTTACAATATCAGGGAAGTTGCAGCTCAGTTTTGTGCTGCTAGCCGTACTTTTTATGGCATCAGCGGTATTCACGTATCGCAACGTCACCACCGTAGAGCAATATGCCTCTTCGTTACTTAAATCTGATTTACCGACCGTAGACACCAGTCGCGGTATCCAACAGTCTGTTCAAGCGTCGCTGTCTTCTATTCGAGCCTACATGTTGCTAGGTGGCGATGAAGAGGCGAGCGCACGTCTGAGTGAGGACGTACGCAATATCATGGCATCTACAGACGAGTCGCTTCCAACGTTGCAGGCTTTGATCTCTGAACAGGATTTTCAAGCGATTCAAAGTCAGTGGGATGCGGTCAAAGTCTCTTTGAACAAGCTGATTGAACTTAGCCACAGTGACGAGAACTTACCCGCGCACAACCTCTTTATTAACGAAGCGGCACCCATTGCAGAAGTGGCACTTGATCAGCTTCAAAGCTTAATCAACGAAGAGTCAGGCAACCCATTTGGTGGGGACAGAAAGCGTTTGTTTAAAGTCTACGCCGACAGTTATACCTCGCTCGCCAATGCACTGTCTGCTCTGCGAGATTTCCTGTTGTACGGGCAGCAAGATCATTTGGACAAATACCACGACTTGATTAAGTACCACAATCAGTCCGTGGCGGAAATCGACAGTAAACTCGACAGACTGACTGATAACGACCAATCATTGTGGTCACTGTTTAAGGAAATGCAGCAACTGTACTTTCCTTTAGCAGAGCAGGTAATTGCATTGCGTCAATCGCCAGAGTGGAATGAATCAAACTTGTTAATGGCGAATGAACTGTTGCCAGCAGCGGATGCACTAGACCAAAGCTTAGAAACGATCGTATTGGCTCAGCAAAGTCGTGCAGATCAAAGTGGACAGGGCATTAATCAGTCGATCAAAAACGTACTCACCACCATGCTGATTGCAGCGGCATTAGTTTTGTTTGCCGCAGTAGCAATTTCAAAATACATGGGCAATACCATTGGTCGCCGAGTGAAAAACTTATCGGAGCGAGCCAAGACGATCGCTTCAGGGGATGTTTCTCAGCCTCCGCTCACTGTTGTTGGGAAAGATGAATTGGCAGACCTTACCGGTTCGATTAACCGCATGAACCAATCGTTAGCGAGCATCGTGGCAGGGGTTAATGAGAAAGCGCACCAAGTGGATACCAGCATGGGAGCTTTGTTGGAATCGGCGCAAGTCACTTCATCGAATGTTGAACAGCAACAGACCAGCATTGTTGAAATGGGAAGCCAATTGGATGAAATCGCTTTAGCCGCGCGTAACACCCTAGATCAAGCCAATCAATCGGTGCAGAAGCTTTCTGATTCAAAGGGCGAGATTGAACAAGGTCGCGATGCACTAGAGCAAAACAAAGTCACCATGGAAAGCTTACATGGCAGCATTGAAACTGCGAGCACGCAAGTGACGCAGTTAAGCAAAGAGAGCGAAGCCATTGGTCGAGTTACAGAGGTGATTGAAGGCTTAGCAGAACAAACTAACTTACTGGCATTGAATGCCGCGATAGAAGCAGCGCGTGCGGGTGACCAAGGACGAGGCTTTGCGGTTGTGGCGGATGAAGTACGTATGTTAGCGACTCGCACTACTCAATCGACGACAGAAATCAACGGTATCATCAATGCGATTCAACGCTCGACCAATTCGGTGGTTGAGGAGATTGAACACAGTCAATCACTTGCGGAGCAGGGCGCTGAGCACATTGAAAAAGCGGTAACTCGTTTGCTCGTCACGACCGAGCAAATTGGTTCTTTGAATGAACAAATGGCAGAGCTTGCGGCAGCGGCAGAGCAGCAATCTCATGCGACCAATTCGATCACTGGATTGATGTCCGGTATTACTCAATCAGTGGATGAGGTTTCGAATAACAGCCAACGTGCATCAGAGACATCATTGCAAGTAAAAGAGCAAGTTACCGAGCTGAATCAACAGATGGCGACTTTCAAGACGGCATAGATAAGGTTTACATCTTTTTTTGCTCGTTAACCAAATAGTAAAAAAGCCCCAATCCTTTTTACACAAAAAGGGTTGGGGCTAATTATATGGTCCGCCTCACTCTCAAGCCCTACGCTTAGAGTAGGCTCTCAGAACGAGGTGAACCATATGT
>NZ_JAPHPY010000139.1:0-486 GCF_026241575.1 Vibrio sp. Sgm 5 | reverse complement strand
TTGCCCGTTGCATCACTAAAGCCTTGCAACGTTAACGCCACACTCTTCACCGAATCCGCAACCGACGCGACTTCTGCTGTACCCACCCATTGGGTTTGAGTACCCGATTGTGCTGTCCAGTTGATCGCCGCGGTACCCAACGTCGAACCCGTCGGTGTGGTGACGCCTTTGTCGAACGTGGCGGTAACGGTCACACTCTCACCCGCCGCTGCGTACGTTGGGTTAATCGACGTTTGACCGTCGTCCACCGTTGGCTTAGTTTGCGTCAACGTAAATGTCGTCCCCGCTTCTTTTGCTGGTGCCTCCAAGTCGTTAGTCCCGTTCACCGTCACCGTAATGGTGCCGTCTTTAAGACCAGAGACGTCTAACGTCGCGTTCCATTTACCCAATGCAGCCACTGTCGTGGTTTGCGTGACTTCTTTATTGTCCGTATCGACCGCTTTGATGGTCAGTTCGTCAGAAGTTTCAAAGCGTGTGCTATCGCCA
>NZ_JAPHPY010000138.1:0-557 GCF_026241575.1 Vibrio sp. Sgm 5 | reverse complement strand
TAACGCCCTGTTAAGGTGTGAGCAACGCAATACCAATGCCACCGCATACCCCTTAAACACTAAAAACAACGCATGGTAAAAATGCCACGCGTTGCGAATCACTCTTAAACAGTTTGTTATGTGCGTACTAACCAGTTATGACAAACTCGCTTCAAGTTCAGCATCACTTAAATAACGATGTCCTTGGTTTAAGCCTTTAATCTTTTTGAACATAAACTTTGGCATATCTGGAGCAAAGATTTCCTTTTCGTTCCAGCACTTCCCACCTAAGAATATATAGCGACCATCGCTACCAGAATGATGTTCTGGGTTGTTGTCGAACGTAGACAATTCAGCGGTAACGTCCTCGATAACACTTACTACCTGACCTTTGATGACACCTAGAACTCGATACACTTCGTGAGCTTTATCTCCACATTTCCATGCTTGTCGAGTTCCCATTTCGTAGCCCTGCTTTGCTACACCATCATGCACATGTACAACAATATTCATCGTAAATTTAGTTAAGCAACAAAGAGAACATTATACTATATGTTTTGGGGTAAGCACATAACGCC
>NZ_JAPHPY010000137.1:0-595 GCF_026241575.1 Vibrio sp. Sgm 5 | reverse complement strand
CTGTTGTTTCTATCCTAGATAGCACGGACCTCGCTCCATGTATAAATAGAGCGCGAAGGTGTTTGTTCCCTCGTTTACTCATGCCTAATAACTTTGATTTGCCACCCGTTGAATACTGCCTTGGAACGAGTCCTAGCCATGCAGCCATCTCGCGACCTCCACCAAAGTTTGAAGGAGAACTGATATTGGCCACACACAACGTTGCTGTTAAATCACCAATACCAGGAATACTCTTCAAAAGTTCGGCATTTTCATTATTTTCAGTAATCGCTTTCAGTTTTCTATCTTGAGTAGATACTTGCTCATTTAGGTATTTATAGTGCTCATGAATCGAGAGCAACTCAGCGACCAGACTCGGTGGTAGCTTTATATCTTGCTCGGCCAACCACTGAAATAGCGCTTTCATCTTGGCATGGCCTTTAGGAAAACTCAGCCCAAACTCAAGTAGTATTGCTCCAATTCGGCTCATACAAGCCGTTCGTTCTTTGATATAACCATCCCTCACTCGATGGATAGCTGCGATTACCTGAGCTTCCTCTGACTTGGCAGAGACAAATCTCATGCTTGGTCGACTCGCTGCTTCTGCTATCGCAGC
>NZ_JAPHPY010000136.1:0-601 GCF_026241575.1 Vibrio sp. Sgm 5 | reverse complement strand
CGATCAGTTAAGAAATTAATAGACTGATCAATTGAACGATCCCACCAGTGTGTAAAAATCCGATAGACCATGTCTATCGGATTTTTTTATGCAACTGACTAAAGCCCTATCACTCGCCAATGACTTCGTTCCAGACTCTGAATCACTAGGAAAGTTGAGCGATATCCTTCCTACAGAATTTATCAACCAATGTTTAGAACAGGCAGGCATAGCCACGATCCGTAAGCGTCGACTCCCTTTAGATATGATGGTATGGGTTGTACTTGGTATGGCTTTTTACAGAGATGAGTCCGTATGGGACATAACGAGTAATATGCAGCTTATGCTACCGGGTAAGCGGCCATTAGTTGCACCTAGCGCTTTGGTACAGGCTCGGCAACGACTAGGAAGTGATGCGGTTAAGCAAGTGTTTACATCTACGGCTGAAATCTGGAACGCAGAAGCCAACTCTCCAACATGGCACGGTTTAACGTTGCTTGGGGTTGATGGTGTCGTGTGGCGCGCTCCAGACTCAAAGGAGAATATAGAAGTATTCGAACCCAAAAGTAATCAACATAGTGGAACTGCCTACCCTCAAGTTAGAATGGTTTGTCAGATGGAA
>NZ_JAPHPY010000135.1:0-672 GCF_026241575.1 Vibrio sp. Sgm 5 | reverse complement strand
CTCCGAATACATTAGCGCAAACCAACTTCGTTATTACTAAATTGTAGTTGCAATAACGGGGCGGACCATACATTTTTGTAGGTTGTAAATCACGGTTCGCCTCCCCCTGCCCAACGAACTAAATAGACAAATATTCAGATAACAGGTACTTATCCCTCCCGAAGAAGAAAGAACCGAACCTGAATGTCGGATAGAACATCAAGTAAGCGAACGCACCCGCGTCCGACAAACTGATACTAATACGGTGGAATTGGACCTTTTTCTAAAAACCAAAAGCAAACAAGTTTTATAATCTTTGACTAAATCTTTGTATATAAAAAGAGGTGGACTGGGCCAGCACTCAGGAGATTCGATGGGAAATGCAGCCAAACGGACTGCGCACCAAGGAACGCCAAGTTATCCTAATATCACTTGTTAGAAGTGATAAAAACGAAAAAGGCTCCAGCATTTCTGCTAGAGCCTTAAATATGGCAGAGGTGGGCTGGGCCGGCACTCCGGAGATTCGATGGGAAATGCAGCCAATCGGACTGCGCACCAAGGCACGCCAAGTTATCCTAACATCACTTGTTAGAAGTGATAAAACGAAAAAGGCTCCAGCATTTCTGCTAGAGCCTTAAATATGGCAGGGGTGGAGAGATTCGAACTCCCAACACGCGGATTTGGAATCCGCTG
>NZ_JAPHPY010000134.1:0-691 GCF_026241575.1 Vibrio sp. Sgm 5 | reverse complement strand
TTCATGACTGGGGTGAAGTCGTAACAAGGTAGCGCTAGGGGAACCTGGCGCTGGATCACCTCCTTATACGATGATTACTCACGATGAGTGTCCACACAGATTGATACGGTTTATAAGTAAAAGAGACGAAGATATCCCAATATCTTCAATCCAGTGTCCCGTTCGTCTAGAGGCCTAGGACACCGCCCTTTCACGGCGGTAACAGGGGTTCGACTCCCCTACGGGATACCATTGGGTCGTTAGCTCAGTTGGTAGAGCAGTTGACTTTTAATCAATTGGTCGCAGGTTCGAATCCTGCACGACCCACCATTCTCTCCACGAGAATGAAAAAATAATGTGGGCGATTAGCTCAGTTGGGAGAGCACCTGCCTTACAAGCAGGGGGTCACTGGTTCGAGCCCGGTATCGCCCACCATTCTCTAAGTATTTTTGGATAGGAATTCCAAACCACTTCAGTAAGACGTATGTGGTTAGAATCTTCGACTCTGAAAGTCTTTAGAAAATGAACTTCTTAGGAAGTGATTTGCTCTTTAACAATTTGGAAAGCTGACAAAGTAATCTTTAAGATTACTTGTAAAGTTCTCAATGTTTGTCTTTATGACAAACACCAAAAAACACATTCAAGTGTTCTTGGGAATATCACTTTTAAGTGATTATTCGAAATTGAGTCCGGCAAAATCGAAATGTCTCTC
>NZ_JAPHPY010000133.1:0-726 GCF_026241575.1 Vibrio sp. Sgm 5 | reverse complement strand
ATGAACCGCCCTGTGCGGAGCCGCATGCAGGGTGGTGTGGGGGCTGGAGGCTAGACACCTCCGGCTACCCGATTATGTTTTACCACAAATACATGATTTAATTGAGAAAGAACTGCCTTTTCAGACCAATTTTCTGAACCAAACCACAAAGCAAGAACCAATTTGGCCACCAAAAGCGACTAACCCAAAACCAGTAATTCCACTTTCCTGCCCAATGAGGCAACCCAGCAAAGCACCAACAAGCGCCCTGTCTTTCCTACCAAAGCGCAAAACAATGGCAATTTGCCGAGGCAACTGCCAAGATGAAATGCTGATTGGCTAAGAGCCTACAAGCGACTTTGAGCCATTTAAACCAGACGCCAACCGCCACGACCTGACAATGAAGCAACCCGCGAACATTGGCATGTTTTACGGGCTGAGATATTCAAGAACTTAGACCGACAATACGGATTTGCTGAGTCTACTAGGGACGATTTGCCACAGGGACAAAGAACTACAGCCTAAGAACTTTAAGCCTTTGAATTACAAGTAAACATAACGCCCAATTAAGGTGCGACAACGCTATAACACCTAAACTAAACCACTGCACCGTAAACACAAAATTCAAATCAGAGTGAAATCGACAAGCGTTAGGAGTCACTCTTAAATTGTTTGTGTACGCCCAGCATGGGCATGAACTAATGAGGTGAAAGTCCTCTGTAGGAAAATCACCATTTAATTCTCAAC
>NZ_JAPHPY010000132.1:0-764 GCF_026241575.1 Vibrio sp. Sgm 5 | reverse complement strand
TAACGCCCTGTTAAGGGGTGAGCAACGCAATACCGATGCCACCGCATACCACCTTAAACATTAAAACCAACGCATAGTGAAAATGCCACGCGTTGCGAATCCCTCTTGAACAGTTTGTTAGCCGCTCATTCCCAAAGGTTATTGCTTGCTCAATAGGAACTTACGCAAGTCTCTCTCAGCACGCATAACAAACAGAATAAATACTTTGTCGCCGTCTTGTTTATAGAAAACGCGGCACGGATTAACTACAACCTCACGATAACTTAGATGTTCTAGTTCAGGCGGAATACGACCCGATTCAGGGAAAGCCTCTAAGCGCTCGACTTTAGAAAAGATCGTTTGAACCAATTGTTTTGCAGCTACGATATTTTCAAGTGCGATGTATTCAGCGATATCATTGAGGTCGGATAGCGCTGGCTCAGTCCAGATTATTTCAGCCATTTTGACATTTTGTCCTTGGCTTCATCGTGACTCACCACTTTACCGTCAGCTAATGCACGTTCACCTCGTGCAATCCCTTCCAGAATCGCCAAACGATTTTGCATAAACTCGTAATCATCAACATCAACCAGATATGCCGATGGCTTACCATGTTCGGTAATTAACACTGGTTCTTTAGTGTCGTGGAGATCGGCAAGGATCTTTGTTGCTTGACGTTTGAGTGATGTAACTAGTTCTACTTTCATGAGAGCTGCTCCAAAGGAATACTAAAGTGATACTATTCTATCACTTTGAGTATAGCAAGCTCCATGACGGCTAACGCC
>NZ_JAPHPY010000131.1:0-787 GCF_026241575.1 Vibrio sp. Sgm 5 | reverse complement strand
CACATTCAAGTGTTCTTGGGAATATCACTTTTAAGTGATTATTCGAAATTGAGTCCGGCAAAATCGAAATGTCTCTCGCTCATTCAAATAATGAGAGACAACTTTGGTGATTTGAACATCAACTCGAAACTCCTTCGGGTTGTATGGTTAAGTGACTAAGCGTACACGGTGGATGCCTTGGCAGTCAGAGGCGATGAAGGACGTATTAACTTGCGATAAGCCCAGATTAGGTAGTAAAAACCACTTGAGTCTGGGATTTCCGAATGGGGAAACCCACTAGCATAAGCTAGTATCGCTGCGTGAATACATAGCGCAGCGAGGCGAACCGGGGGAACTGAAACATCTAAGTACCCCGAGGAAAAGAAATCAACCGAGATTCCGAAAGTAGCGGCGAGCGAAATTGGACTAGCCCTTAAGCTTTATATGCGTTAGACGAACGGTCTGGAAAGTCCGGCAATAAAGGGTGATAGCCCCGTAGTTGACAACGCACATTCAGTGAAATCGAGTAGGGCGGGACACGTGATATCCTGTCTGAATATGGGGGGACCATCCTCCAAGGCTAAATACTACTGACTGACCGATAGTGAACCAGTACCGTGAGGGAAAGGCGAAAAGAACCCCTGTGAGGGGAGTGAAATAGAACCTGAAACCGTGTACGTACAAGCAGTAGGAGCACCTTCGTGGTGTGACTGCGTACCTTTTGTATAATGGGTCAGCGACTTATATTCAGTGGCAAGGTTAACCATCTAGGGGAGCCGTAGCGAAAGCGAGTGTTAACTGCGCGACT
>NZ_JAPHPY010000130.1:0-806 GCF_026241575.1 Vibrio sp. Sgm 5 | reverse complement strand
AGTTCAGTTGGTTAGAATACCGGCCTGTCACGCCGGGGGTCGCGGGTTCGAGTCCCGTCCGCTCCGCCACTTATTCCAGACCTCAGCAGAAATGCTGAGGTCTTTTCACGTTTGCGATGTTATTTTTTTGGTCTACGACCAACGAGTCCCGCTTGTGTGCAAGCCCAGCCGCTCCACCACTTATTTAGAAACCCAGTCTTCGGGCTGGGTTGTGTCGTTTAAAAGCAAAGAGGTTTTCCCTTGTCAGGGAATGAGGCCCAACTGCCAGCAACTCCGGGCTAGGCGTTCTAGCCGATTCGCCACTTATTCAGACAAAAATCCCCAGCAGAAATGCTGGGGATTTTTCGTATTTGCGATATTACTTTGGTCTACAACCAACGAGTCCAATTGAGTGCAAGCCCAGTCGTTCCGGCACTTATTGAAAGTCTCGCTAGAAATAACAATTCTGGCATCCACAAATTTCTTCGTTGCTTGTCGTGGGCTGCTAGTGCCATACCAATCTGTCAGATTACTGGCCAGGTTAATTCATTATCTTTTGCACATATTTGTCACTCCATCATCACTTTCCAAGAGTTAACTCCATGCATATCACACCTCGTCTGCAATATTGGTGTAGTTCGTAATGCTCTGGTTTGCTACATGATATTTTCATAGCCTTACTCTATCGGGTTCAATGTTGTGCCATATTCTGCCTGTAAACGAGCTGTTGTATTTTGTGCCCAAATCTTACTTAACCTGAGATCGGTTTAAGCCATCGCCATCAGCCCAGACTTTTCAGCATTGGTGATGTTGAGTGATGGCTTCTC